>DASQAM010000201.1:0-2442 GCA_035635735.1 Gemmatimonadales bacterium
CACGGGTCGCGCCCACGGAGGCGCGCGTCCTGATCACCGGGGAGTCGGGGACCGGCAAGGAGCTCGTCGCCTCCGCCATCCATCGCCAGAGCGGGCGCGCGGCGAAACCGTTCGTGTGCGTGAACAGCGCGGCGATTCCGAGGGACCTGGTCGAGTCGGAGATGTTCGGCCACGAGCGCGGTGCGTTCACGGGCGCCACGGAGCGGCGGGTGGGGCGGTTCGAGCTCGCGGACTCGGGCACACTGTTTCTCGACGAGGTGGGCGATCTCAGCTCCGAGGCCCAAGCGAAGTTGCTGCGAGTGCTCGAATCGGGCGTGATCGAGCGGCTCGGCGGCGAGAAGCCGGTCACGGTGGACGTACGGGTGATCGCCGCGACGAACAAGGATCTCGCGAAGGCCTCCCAGCAGGGCCAGTTCCGGGACGACCTGTTGTTCCGCCTCAATGTCCTGCCGATCCACATCCCGCCGCTGCGCGAGCGTCCCGACGACATTCCGCCGTTGGTGCAGCACTTCGCCGCCCGCCAGGCGACGCGGTTCGGCCGGTCCGTCCAGTTCGACGCCGGCGCGGTGCAGCTGCTCGGCTCCTACGCCTGGCCCGGCAACGTGCGCGAGCTGGCGAACATCATGGAGCGGCTCGTGATCCTCGCCGGCGGGGACGTCGTGACCGCGGATGACGTCGCGCGCGTGCTGCCCGGGGACGGCGTGTCTCCTTCCACGATGCCGGGCGAGGGTTGGAGCGACGTGGCGCTCGCCGAAGCGCTCGACGGCTACGAGCGTACGCTCATCGCACGCGCGCTGTCGGCGGCGCGGGGCAACGTGGCAGAGGCGGCCCGCAAGCTCGCCACGGACCGCGCGAACCTGTATCGCCGTATGCGCCGGCTCGGCCTCGAGCCGCCGCGGAACGTGGCGGGATGACACGATCGGCGGGCCCCGCGGCCGCGCCATCACTCGCCGCCGTGCTCCGCGACCCGCTCCGGGAGACGGCACAGCCCGTGCACCTCGCTCCCGCGCCTCCAACCAGGATGTCCGCTATGCGCGCCCTCGTGCTCGTGGTTCTCTGTGCGCTCGGCGCCACCGTCGCCGCCGCGCAGGACACCGCCATCGTGATCCAGCCCGAGAGCGCTGGGATCATGGCGCCGCCGCCCGAACTCCCCCACGCCGTGGCCGAGGACGTCGTGCGCCGCTACAACGCGCCCACGACGACGCGGCTGGTAGGTCGCGCGCGCCTGCCGCACGGGAACGAGTGGCGCGGCGACGTCGCCGTGCGGAACGGCACCGTGGTGGTCGCGGGCCGCGTGGACGGCACGCTGCTCGTCATTAACGGCGACGCGATCCTCGACACCGGCGCGGTGGTCACCGGTGACGTGATCGTGGTCGGCGGGACGGTAGCGCGCAGCCCGACGGCCCTGGTTTCCGGAGAGCTGCGCGTGTACACGGCGCCACTCGCGTACCGCATCAGGGGCGAAGAGATCGCCCTCGCCCCGCCGGACCTGCGCCGCTGGTTGCGGCGGCTGGGGATCGAGAAGTCGTGGGGCACGGCCGACTCGCGGTCGTCGCTCACGCTCGCCACGGGCGGCACCTTCAATCGGGTCGAAGGCCTGCCGGTGGTGTTCGGGCCGCTGTTCGATTGGAAGCTGCACCGGAACGTGCGCCTGCGGGTGGACGCGCTGGGCGTGTTCCGCACGGCGGGAGACTTCACCGACAAGCGGAGCGACCTGGGGTACCTGCTACGCACCGAGCTGCGCGCCGGCGAGACGCCGGCCTACGGGATCGAGTTCCGCGCCTTCGACGACGTGACGCCGGTCGAGGATTGGGGGCTGCACGCCGGCGAAGTCGGGTGGGCCGCGTTTCTGTTCCAGCGCGACTATCGCGACTACTACCTCAGTAAAGGCATCGCGGTCCGCGGCTTCGTTCAGCCGGACCGCTCGCTTCGCCTCGACATCGACGTACGGCACGACGGGCAGTCGACCGTCCGAGCGCGCGATCCCTGGACCGTGTTCCGCAACGACCAGGCCTGGCGTCCCAACCCGCCGATCGACGACGGGCACTACACGACTCTCGCCGGCACCGTCACCTTCGACACTCGCAACGATCGGCTCGACCCGACCGCGGGCTGGTTCCTGCGCGCCCGCTTCGAGAACTCCCGTTCGAAGGACGTAACTCCGCAGACGGGAGTCCCAGCAGCCGTGCGTGGCCCGATCCCGACCGATGGCTCGTACGCCTTCAGCCGCTTGTTCGTCGATTTCCGCCGCTACACGCGAGTGAGCCCGTCGGGACGCATGAACCTGCGGGTCTTCGCGGGCGGCTGGATCGGCGGCGATCCGTTGCCGCTGCAACAACGGCTGTCGATCGGGGGGTCCGATCCGCTGACGGGGTACGGCTTCCGCCACAGCGCGTGCAACGGCGACATCATCGACCCCGCGTTCGCGGGCACCCGGCTGGC
>DASQAM010000202.1:0-8210 GCA_035635735.1 Gemmatimonadales bacterium
TCGAGCGCCTCGAACCGCTTCCGCAGGTCCTCCACCTCGGTCCCTTCGTCCCCTTCGCCGAGCTCCTTGCGGATCGCCTTCATCTGCTCCCGCAGGAACATCTCACGCTGGCGCTCGCCCAGCTCTTCCTGGACCTGGGACTTGATGTGCTCTTGCGCGTCGAGCACGCCGATCTGCCGCTGGACGTGAATGAGGACACGCCGCAACCGATCCTCTACGGACAGCGTCTCGAGCAGCCCCTGGCGCTCCGCCGGCTGAATCTCGAGGTAGCCGGCCACCAAGTCGGCGAGCCGGCCGGGTTCAGACACCTCTTCGAGCACCTGACGGACGACGTCTTCGGGGAGGCCCGACTTCTGGCCTAATTCCGCGGCGCGCTCGCGCGCTTCACGGTGCAGACCGACAAACGCCGGATCACCGGCGTTCAGGGGCGGCAGGTCGTCGACCTCGTGGACCACAGCCTCGAGGTACCGGCCGTTATCCGTATAGTGCAGCGCCGTGCCCCGGCGCTCGCCGTGCAACAACAGCTGCACGCCGCCGAGTCCGCGCTGGATCTGGCTGATCTTGGCGATCGTCCCCGTCGTATACAGCACGTCCGGGCTGACCGTATCGACGTTCTCGCGCTGCGCCACGGCAAAAATGAGGCGGGAGTCGCTCTTCAGTGCCGCCTCGATGGCGCGCAACGTCGCGGGGCGTCCGGCGCCGACTGGCGTCGAGACACCCGGAAACAGCACGACCTCCCGGAGCGGGAGCACGGGGAGCGTCAGTCGTTCAGACATGGGCATAAACTCTAGTGAGGGTGAGCACACGCATCGTTCGCGGAGGCCTAAGCATCGTCCGTGCCAGCTAGGGAACGCTGGGCTGAGCACGCGCGTTCCACGGAGCCGCGGCCAATAAGGCAGGCGCTGCCGAATAGCCATCGCTCGAGCGCCAACCCGGCGGCCGAACCGTAAGTCAAAAGGCGCTTACAGGTTGCACGCTCGTCGCCTCGCGGCTAATCTATCCGCGCGCACTTCACGCGACGCTCGATGAACGATGCTGCAGACAAGGCACTCGCCACCCGCCTGAGCCAGGCGCTCGGCAGCTCCTACACGCTCGAGGGAGAGATCGGCCGGGGCGGGATGGGTGTGGTCTTCAGCGCCCGCGACGAGCGGTTGAAGCGCCAGGTCGCCGTCAAAGTGCTCCCGCCAGAGCTCGCGTTCCGGGAAGAGATCCGACTGCGCTTCGTGCGCGAGGCCGAGACGGCGGCGCGGCTGTCGCACCCGCATATCGTGCCGATCCACTCGGTCGGCGAAAGTCCGGACGGGCTGGTGTACTTCGTCATGGCCTTCGTAGACGGTGAGTCGCTCGGCGCCAAGCTCAAGCGGCGCGGCCGGCTACCCCCGGACGAGGCGCGCCGCATCATGCAGGAGACCGCAGATGCGCTGGGAGCCGCGCACGCGTTCGGGATCATCCACCGCGACGTGAAGCCCGATAACATCCTGCTCGAAGGGAGTCGCGGTCGCGTCGTCGTGACGGACTTCGGGATCGCGAAGGCGTTGTCCTCGACAACGGGTGGCGCCACGCTCACGGCCACGGGCGTGGCGATCGGCACGCCGCACTACATGAGCCCGGAGCAGGCGGCGGGGGACCGCGAGATCGACGGGCGATCCGACATCTACAGTTTGGGAGTGGTGGCCTACCAGATGCTCGCGGGAGAGCTTCCTTTCCAGGCTCCGACCGTTCCCGGGATCCTCATGAAGCACATCACGGAGCGGCCGCCGCTGATCACGGATCGGCGGCCGGAGGTGCCCGAGGATCTCGGGGCCTGCGTGATGCGGTCGCTCGAGAAAGACCCTGAGGACCGCTGGCCCACGGCCGACGCGTTGCGGCGCGCGCTCGAGGCCCGAAGCGCGACCATGTATAGGCCGCGCCGCTCGAGCAGCCCCTCCCCGTCGCGCGGGGTGCGCGCGCCACCGCCCGCCGCGCAGCCGTCACCCCGGGGGCGCGGAGGGCGGGCGTTCGACGAGCGGGCGCGGCGGCTCGACCGGATGCGCGACCGACCCACGCTCGCGCCCAGTGGCGAGCCCGAGATCGTGCGTGAGCTGCGGAGCCGGTTCGTGACCTGGGCCTCGGTCTGCGGCTCGCTGTTCATCATCGACATCGCCACGGGGAACCACGCCCCGGGCTTCTCGCTCGTCGTCGCGGGCGTGTGGGCCGGCTGGAAGCTCGTGCCGCGCTACGTGCGACTGTGGCACGCCGGCTACTCGTGGCGCGACGTCTTCGCCCGGCCGCCGGCACCCGACGCGATCGAGGCGCAGCTCGCGGCCGTGGGGAGTCGCCCCGTCGAACTGCCGCGCGCCACAACCGACGAATTCGGCGGCCACGCCGAGCCGATCCAACAGGCCCGCAGCGACCGAAAGGCCATTTTGCGGATCGTGGACCGTCTCCCCAAATCGGAGCGGAAGTTGCTGCCCGACGTGGTCGCGACGGCGGACGCGCTTCTGAACCGGGCGGAAGAGCTGGCCCGGACCCTGCACGCCATGAGCGGGACGGTGGACCGGGGTGCCCTGGTCCGGCTCGAGGAGAAGATCCAGGCGACCAAGCATCAGGGCGACCCCGGGCTGACACGACGGCCGCGCGAAGGAAACAATCCGGAACGGGATCGTCAGGTGGCCCTGCTCGAGCGCCAGCGCCAGGCACTCACGGATCTCCTGACCAGGCGTCAGCTGGTCGCGGACCAACTCGAGTCGTGCGTGCTGGCGATGCAGAACGTCCGGTTCGACCTGCTGCGCCTTCGCTCCGCGGGTGTGGCGGTGGCGCTCGACGATCTCACCCGCGCCACACAGCAGGCCCGTGCACTGTCGCGCGACGTCGACCACGTCATCGCGGCGGCGGGCGAGATCAAAAACGTGCTGGGCGAGCAGACTGGCGCCTAGCGCGTCTCCCCGCGGCGGCACCGCTCGAGCCAGGCGGGTGCGTTCTCGGGCTCGATTCCAAATTCGACCAGCACCAGAAACTGCTCCGCCGCGACATCGCAGCGACCCACGCGCAGCGCGGCCACCGCGCGCAGCTCGTGAATACGGTACCAGCCGCTCCGACCGGCCACCGCTGCGGCGAGCAGGCTGTCCGCCGTCGCCGCCGGACCGTTGAGCGCGAGCAGTGTCAGCGCCTCCCCTAGCCACCCGCGCGGGTACGGATGGCGCAACGTTCCCCGCGCCGCCGCCAGGGCCGCCCGTGTTTCGGCCGCCGCTAATGCCCAGCGCCGTGCCCGGGCGTCCAGGAGCGCCAGCGCCGCGACGGTCTCGGCGGTGTCGGCCCCGACGATGAGCGCGCGAGCGAGCAGCGCCCGGGCGCGCGTCTCCTGACCGCGCCGGAGCGCCACGAGGCCGCTCAGCAGCAAGGCCTCGCGGCTCTCCCCGCTCCGCAGTACGCGGGCCAGCGCCGAATCCACGAACGCCGTATCCCCGAGCCCCAGCATGATCGCCGCGGTGGAGGCGGTCCAGAACGGTTCCTCCGGTTGCAGTCGCCGAACGGCGTCGAGATAGCGCAGGCCCGCGGGATCGCCCCGGCGCAGGGCAAGCGCCCGCGCGAAGCGTAGCGGCGACGTGCCGTCGAGACCTTGCGTCGCCGCCCGGATGTCCGCGAGGGAATCGAACACGCCCTCGGTCCCGCGGCGGTCGATGAAACGGCGTGCAGCGAGAAATTCGAGCCGCGGACGATCGTCCCGGTGGACAATGGCCGGCCGCTCGAGCAGCCGGGCGACACCTGCTTCGCCGAATAAGAAGTGTCCGAAGTAGTCCTCCGGCTGGTCCACGCCCAGGTACTCTCGGCCCAGCACCTCCAGCGCTCCGCCCGGCCCGACGAGGCGCGAGAGCCACGCACGATCGTAGCGCAGTGGTCGGGGCGAACCGAGCACCATCACGTCGCCGGGCGCCCCGAACCACAGCTGTACGTGAGGGAACACCGCTCGAACGTTCCGAACGATGCCTGCCACAACGGGTAGGGGAAGCTGATAGAGCTGCACCCACTGACAGAAGACGCCGTCGTCCGCGAGGCGGCTCCGCACTACGCTGAAGAACTCGGGCGTGTACAGCGTGGCGACACCCGCGAGCCAGGGATTACTCGGCTCCGAGACCACCACGTCGTACCGCGTCGGATCGATTTGCAGGGCGCTGCGCGCGTCGTCCACGATCACCGACAGGTTGGGGCGGGCAAGGGCGGTGTCGTTCACGTGCCGGAAGAATCGATCCATCTCGAGCACGGCCGGCTCGATCTCCACCACGCGAACGCGCCGCATTCCGGGGACGTCTGCGAGGACGCGCGCGGTCACGCCGCTGCCGTAGCCCACCACGAACGCGGCACGGGGATTGGGGCGCGCCGCGACGGGCGCCAGTGCGGCGATGATCTGGGTATCCATGTCACCGAAGTCGGACGCATCCGCCTTGCCGTTCACTTTGAGCGCCCGGCCTGTGACACCTTCCCACACTGAGACCGTGGCGTTCCAGCCCTCCGCGTAGGCGAGCTGGCGCGAGCCCCGGTGCGCGAGGAACTCCGTCACCGCGCGCGTGTCCATGAGGCCGCGGGCGTAGATGCTGGGCCCCAGGTCGATGAGTCGCGTGCTCCAGCGCGGCGCCGCGAGGGCGACCACGAGCGCCAAGCTCGCCAGCGCACCCGCCCCGAGCACGCGCGCACCGAGCCGCCGGTGCTCCGCCGACCCCTCGGCAATCCCGCGGGCGGCCAAGCCGGCCAGGGCCAGGGCGGCGACCACGTTCACGAGCAGCCCCACCCGCAGGGTGAGGTCTGTTCCCAGGGTTACCACCAGGACGAAACCGGTGAGCACGGCTCCCACGATGCTCCCCGCCGTGTTGATCGCGTACGCACGGCCCACCTCACTCCCGCCTGCCGCATGGCGCTCGGCCACGAGGTCGGTGAGCAGCGGGAAGGTCATCCCCATTCCGATCGCCGGAATCAGGACGACGGCGCCGACGGCGAGGCCCATAGCGAGGAGACGCTCGGTGGCGCCGAACGACTGGACCTGGAATACGGCGATGATGTAGCGCGGCAGCAGTCCGAAAATGACGAACAACAGACCGGCGCCCGCGGCGGTCAGCGCCTGAGCCCCAGCGGCGGCTGCGGCGGTTTCGGACGGGATGGCGCCGCGCCGGGCCACGACCGCGCTACCGATACCAATGCCGAGCAGGAACACGAGCAGCACCAGCGTGAAGGCGTAGGTGGAGCCCCCAACGATCATCACCAGCACGCGGGTCCAGGCAATTTCGTCGAGCAGGGCGGCAAAGGCCGTGAGGCCGAGCAGCAGCAGGGCCGCGCGGCGCAGGAGGGGCGACGGGGAGTCCACAGGATCCCGAGGATCCCCGGGCTTGCGCCCGGGGTCAGTCCCCCCTCCGGGGTCGGGGGCAGGCCCAGGCAGCCGCAGCGCGGCAATGCCTATGGCTACATTCCCGGCCGCCGTGCCCCACAGACTGGCCCGCACACCGACGTACTCGATCAAGAAGAACCCGGCGAGAGCGGTTCCCACGACTGCACCCAGCGTGTTCAGCCCATAGAGCAGTCCCAGGGACCGCTGCAGCTCCGCCCGGTCGGCGGTGAAGGCGCGCGTGAGGACCGGCAGGGTGCCGCCCATGAGGGTCGTCGGGATGAGCAGTACAACGCCGGCCAGGGTGAACCGGAGCGCCACGCTCGACGCACCGGACAGCGACAGGGCCGCCGCGGTGCCGACATAGATGCGGTGGGCGAGCGCCAACACGAGCGGGGATGCGAGCCCGAACAACCCGATCGCGATTTCGAGCTGGCCATAGAGGGCCGCGGGTCTCTCGTGGCGGTCGGCGCGGCGGCCGAGCAGCCAGGCGCCGAGCCCCAGGCCACCCATGTACGCGGCCACCACCGTCGTCACGGACTGGATGGTCGAGCCGAATGTCTGATAGAGAACCCGGACCCAGAGGAGCTCGTATACGAGCCCCGTCGCTCCGGACAAGAAGAAGAGAAGACTGTAAGCGCGGGCGGCGCTAGAACGCATGCAGATCGCGCATCGCCCGCGCGAGATCCTCCACCTGCGGCAGGATGAAATCTTCGAGCCTGGGGGCGTAGCCGACGAAGGTGTCGGTCGACGCCACCCGTTTCACGGGCGCGTCCAGCCACGGGAAGCACTCGTCGGCGATGCGGGCGGCGATCTCGGCGCCATAGCCCCACGACTGCGCGTCCTCGTAGGCGACCAGCACCTTGTTCGTTTTGGTCACCGACGCCGTAATCGTCTCCCAATCCACCGGCGAGAGGGTGCGGAGATCGATCACCTCCACACTCACCCCCTCCCGCTCCTCGAGCTCTTTCGCCGCGACGAGCGAGCGCTGCACCACGGCGCCGTAGGTCACCACCGTGAGGTCCCGTCCCTCTCGCACCACCTTCGCCTTGCCGAACGGGATCATGAAGTTCGGCCCGGGATTGGGCGCCTTGTTGTAGGTCTGGCGATAGAGGTGCTTGTGCTCGAGGAACAACACGGGGTCGTCACACCGAATCGCCGTGCGTAACAGACCATTGGCGTCGAGCGCTGTGCTGGGGCAAACCACACGGAGCCCGGGAACGGCCGTGAACACCACGGCGCCCGTCTGGGAATGGTAGATCGAGCCGCCCTTCAGGTAGCCCCCGTAGGTGACGCGCACCACCACCGGGCTCGAGAAGGCGTTGCTGGAGCGCCACCGGAGAGTGGCGAGCTCATTGCGGAGCTGATGGTAAGCGGGCCAGATGTAGTCGAAGAATTGAATCTCCACGACGGGTTTCAGGCCCCGAGTCGCGAGCCCGATGGCTCGGCCCACGATGTTCGCCTCGGCAAGCGGGGAGTTGTAGACCCGATCGCTGCCGAATTGTCGCTGGAGCCCCCAGGTGACCTTGAAGACACCGCCCTTGCCCTTCACGTGCTCCAGATGCTGCTCGCGGCTCGCGTCGGCCACGTCCTCGCCGAACACCACGATGCGAGGATCCCGCGCCATCTCGTCCTTCAGACAGGCGTTGAGCAGGTCGACCATCGTGGTGGGATCGCCCCCGAACCGCGGGTCGTCCTCCGTGTCGAACTGCTCGGAGGTGGGATCGACCTCGGGCGAGTAGACGTACAGCAGGGCCGTCTCGGGCTCCGGCTGGGGCGAGGCCAGCGCCATGTCGGCGGCGACCCCGACTTCTTCGTCCACTTGGCCCTTGATCGCCTCGATCTCGGCCTCGGTGGCTACGCCGTCCGCGATGAGTCGTTTGGGAAACAGGGTGAGACAATCGTGGCGTGCCTCCTCTTCCCTCTCTTTGGGCGGCTTGTACAGCACTTCATCGTCCGAGAGGGAATGCGAGTAGGGCCTGGTCACGTGCGCATGCACCAGGGCGGGGCCCTTGCGCTGGCGCACGTATTCCGAGGCCCGTAACAGCACATCGTACGAGGCGACCGGATCGCAGCCGTCGACTTCCTCGACAAGGAGTCCGGGGAAGTTCCGCACGAGCTTCGATACGGAACCGCCCGCGGTCTGCACCTCGACCGGGACCGAGATCGCGTACTTGTTGTCCTCGATCAGGAACAGCACAGGCAGCTTCAGATTGCTGGCGGTGTTGAGCGCCTCCCAGAACTCTCCCTCGCTGGTGGTGCCGTCCCCCGCCGAGACGTACACGAGTTCGTCGCCATGGATTGGTTTCTCGGCGATCGCATCGATCCGGTCGTAGCGGAGCCACGCCTCCGCACAGCCGACGGCCTGGAGCAGCTGCGTACCGGTGGGACTCGACTGGCTGACGATGTTGAGCGCCTTCTGGCCCCAGTGGGAAGGCATCTGGCGGCCCCCTGAGTTGGGGTCATCGGCCGCGCCGACCGCCGCGAGCAACATCTCGGTGGGGGTCATGCCCAGGCTGAGACAGAGCGCACGGTCGCGATAGTAGGGGTAGAACCAGTCGTACGTGGGGCGGAGGGCCTTGCCCGCCGCGACCAGCACGGCCTCATGACCGGCGCCCGAGATCTGGAAGAAAATCTTGTTCTGCCGCTTGAGCTGGATTTCCTTGTCGTCAATGCGCCGCGACAGATGCATCAGGCGATACATGTCGAGCAGGTCGGCCTTGGACAGTGATTTTGCGGCCCGAAGCCGGGGTTGAGCGCGCGTCGCCATGGCACAAAGATAGCCAACTCGCATATTCCCTTCCATGAACGAAGCCGCCAAGGAGACGGTCCTCAGGCACTTCACGTACGGCCTCTA
>DASQAM010000203.1:0-2384 GCA_035635735.1 Gemmatimonadales bacterium
CCCGGCTCGAAACTGGCAATGATCGGATGTCCTGTCGCTGCCGCATGCTTGGATGCATGCTGGCTCGGAGAACTGTCGCAGCAACCGATGTGCCCACACTCCGCACACCGACGGAGGTGAAACCACCAACCTTTCGGTGACGCCAGGCATTCCACACACCCATCGCCACTCGGTTTCGATACGGGGTTGACTCCGCGCAGACGCTTTTTCATTTCCGAGTGTCCTTTCATGTCCATGGCCGGGTCAGTCCTGGTCGGCCAGCATCTGCGCCTGCGTCCGCCCGTACGGAAAGAATCCCGCCTTGTCGCCCTTCGCCCACGCGGCCCGTTGCTCTGCGCTGCTGATGTCCCAGTCGGGGCGGCAGCGCTGCAGCACCGCGCGCAGGTCGAGGCGCAGCTCCTCCACCGTCGGCCGGCCGAAGAACCAGTAGCCGTTGTAGACCTTGTAGACGCGCAACCCGGGCTCGAGCACCAGCGTGTGCGGAATCATCGGGTTGTGATGCGGGTCGGTGTACTCCGCGATGTCGAGGTCCTTCTGCACGGTGCGCCCGGCGTCCGAGAGGAACGGCCAGCCGGCGCCGACGCCGGCTCGGAACTCGTTCGTCTCGAGCAGGTTGTCTGTCGAGATGGTCACGAGACGGCAGTAGCCAACCTGCATCTCGCGGTGCAGCTGCAGGAGCCCTTCGTGCTGCCTCCGGTCCTTCGGACAGAAGCCCCCGCGGGAGAGCACCAGCACCATCGGATCGCCCCACTGCAGCTCCGAGAGCGTGCGCTGCTTGCCACGGTGGTCGGGCAGCCGATAGTCGGGAAAGATCGCGCCGGGAACGATGTCGGGTCGCATGTCGGCCCCCTACGAAGAGGCGGGGCACAGCCGGTCGAAGAACAGCGCGACGAAGCGCTCAACGTCGATGACCTTCGCCACGCGGCAGTTCGGCTCGCCGTCCGCGCGCCGGGTATGCCCGCCCTCGCCCACCGAGATCCGCGCCGTCTCCCATCGCGCCAGGCTCTCGTCGACGGCCAGGCCTACCGCCAGCGGGTCGTGCAGGTTCATGTAGCCCCAGGTGCGGAAGGTCTGCTCGGTGAACGCCGCGATGCGGGCGGCGACCGGGCCGGGCCGGCGCGCCAGCGCGGCGTGGAGCTGGCCGCCGTCGATCCTGGTCTGCCGCGTGGCGTCCAGCGGTACCAGGTCCACCCGCAGACCGGCCTCGAAGACCTCGCCCGCCGCCTCCGGATCGACATAGGCGTTGAACTCGGCGTCCGCGGTGACGTTGCCGGGCACGTCCACCGCGCCGCCCATCCACACCATTCGGCCGACGCTCCGCAGGGCATCGGCATCCAGGCGCAGCGCCAGCGCCAGGTTCGTCAGCGGGCCCAGCGCGATGAGCGTCAGCCGCTCGCGGTGGGCCCGCGCCAGGGCCACCAGCGTCTCGGCCGCCGACGGCGAGGCGGGCGGGCCAGTCACCGGCGGCCAACCCACCGCATCGCCGAGGCCGTCGCCGCCGTGCTCGTCGGCGGCGGTCCTCACCAGGGCCCGGCGCAGCGGGGCCGCGGCCCCCAGAGCGAGCTGGGGCGGGCGGGCGGGCCGCCGCACCGCGACCAGGCGAGCGGCGTTGCGCGCCGTGTCGGCGAGCGGCGCGTTGCCCGCCACCACCGTCAGCGCCAGGACGTCGAGCTCGGGCGACCCCCAGGCGAGCAGCAGCGCCAGGGCATCGTCGATGCCGGGATCGGTGTCGATGACGGTCGGGATCACTAACCGACCCGCTTCATCTTCTTCCGCACCTGCGCCGCCGCCTCGTCCACGATCGCGTCCGACTTCATGCCCTTGATGTTGCGCATCGCGAGCATCCAGCCGGCCAGGTTCTCGTTGTGGTAGAGGCCGATGTAGGGGTTCAGCTCCTTGCCATCCCAGTAGTAGAGCGGCACGCCCTTGGTCCAGATGGAGTCGAGGAACTTCAGCACGTCCATCCGCTTCTGGATCACCGGGTTGTCCTGGTACTTGCCCGAGTGCAGCATCTCGCGGCTGGCCGGGATGATGTGGAGCGGCACCGCGTGGTACCAGGAGATGACGTCGGGGTGCTTCATGAAGAACGTGACGTACTTCTTGGCGCCCTCCACGTTCGACTTTTCTAGAATGTGGAAGCCCTGGATGGACAGGTAGTAGGCGTCGGTCACCTTCTTCGGCAGCTCGAACGGCACGGTGGCGTCGGCGATCTTGGGGTTGTTGGCGATGGTCTGGTCGAGCAGCCGCGAGCCCACGTAGTAGGACGACGCCGCCTTCTCGGTGAAGTAGGTCGACATCAGCTCGCCCCAGTTGTAGGTGGAGGCCTCGGGCGAGTTCTTGTGCAGCTCGTTCAGGTAGTCGAGCGTCTCGACGGCGCGCTTCTT
>DASQAM010000204.1:0-2096 GCA_035635735.1 Gemmatimonadales bacterium
CTTCTTGTTCGCCTCGCAGGAAGGGCGCTACCTCTGGCACGTGAACCAGGCCCTGCGGCGGCTGTTCCAGGCGCCGGAGAAATTCGGCAAGTGCGAGCAGTGCGGCGAAGAGATCGGATTCGAGCGACTCGACGCGCTGCCCCATGCCCGGCTGTGCATCAAGTGCAAAGCGAAGGAAGAAGATGGAAAGCGCCGCTAACCGTCGGCTGTTCTGGACGACCGCGGGGGCGGTCGTCGCGGCCGATTTGGTCACCAAGCTCGTGGCCGAGTCCCTGCTCGCTCGTCACCTGCCGGTCCAGGTGATCGGCGAATACGTCCAGCTGCGTCTCGTGTACAACCAATGCGCGGCGTTCGGGCTGTGTCTCGGCGCCTACTCGCGCTGGATCTTCTTCGGGCTCGCGATCGTCGCGCTGTTCGTGCTGCGCTCCATGGTGATCTCGGCGCGGCCGGGCGACCGGTTTCGGCTGCTCGCCCTGGCACTCGTGTGCGCCGGAGCGGTCGGGAACGTGATCGATCGGATTCGCAGCGCCCAAGGCGTCGTGGACTTCGTGGACGTGGGGATCGGCAGCACGCGGTGGCCGACCTTCAACGTCGCCGACTCCGCGATCACGGTGGGGGCGATCGCGCTCGCGATCTCCCTCTGGCTCGAGGGCCGGGCGCAGGAGCGAGCGAAGGAGGCCGGGGCGGCGCAGCACTGATGGCCGCCGTGACCTTCTGCGTCGTCGCCCCCGAAACCGAGCGCCTCGACCGGTTCCTCGCCGACCAGCTCGCGCTGTCCCGCACCGTTGCCGCCCGCATCATCGCCGACAAACGCGTCACCCGTGACGGCCGCCCGCTCCGCGCTTCGGTCCAGCTCGAGCGCGGCGCCGTCGTCACCGTCGAGCTGCCACCCGAAGAACCGCCGCCCAAGAGCTACGCCCCCGCCCACCGCGACCTCACCTTCGCGTACGAAGACGAGCAGCTCGCGGTGCTCGACAAGCCGGCGGGTCTGGTCGTGCACCCGGGCCCCGGTCACTGGGACGACACGCTGGTCAACGTGCTCGTGGAACGCGGCACCGCGCTCGCACAGGGTGCCGCCGAAGGGCGGCCCGGGATCGTGCACCGCCTCGACCGCGACACCTCGGGTCTGTTGCTCATCGCGAAGACCGACCTCGCGCACCGCCGCCTCACGCGCATGATCGAACGGCGCGAGGTCGAGCGCGTGTACGCGGCGCTCTCCTGGGGCCACTTTGCGAAGAGCCCCGTGGACATCGAGGCGCCGATCACGCGGCATCCCACGGATCGCAAGCGCATGACGGTGCTGGCGGGGGGGCGCCACGCGATCACGCACGTGCGGGTGACCGCGCGCTTCGCGCAAACCGATCTGCTGCGCGTGACGCTCGGCACCGGGCGCACCCACCAGATCCGCGTGCATCTCGCGCACGTGGGACACCCGGTCGTGGGCGACCGGGAGTACGCCTTCGGCGGGAGCCGGCGCGTCACCCCGTCCGAGCGGCAGACGGCAGAGCGCCTCGAGGCGCTCGCGCCGCGGCAGCTGCTGCATGCGGCCCGGCTCGCGTTCGCCCATCCGGTAAGCGGCGCGCGGCTCGACCTGCGCTCCGAATGGCCCGCCGATCTCGTTCCAGCGCTTCGGGAAGCGGCCGCCGATCCGAATTTGCTTGCTCAACGCAACCCCTTGCAGTATCTTGGCTTCTTCGCTTCGGATGAGTGACACGGGAGTCGTCCGACTGCTGCTGTTCCGGGTGGGCGGCCTCGTCTGCGCCGCCGAGGCGGAGCGGGTCCGCGAGATCGTGCCGTGGTTCGAGCCGACCCGGATTCCGGGAGCGCCGCCCGTGGTCGCAGGGGTCGTCAACGTGCGGGGTACACTCGTCACCGTGGTGGAAGGGTGGCGGGCGCTGCGGCAGCCCGAGCCCGCCGCCGACGGCGGAGGGAGGGGCTCCGGGACTACCGTGCTTCTCGAGGTGGGCGGGGGGAAGAAGGTCCTCGGCTTCACGGTCGACGAAGTGGTGGACCTGGTTTCGGTGGGTGGGGAGACGCTGGACCGCCGGCAGGCGCTGCCGGGCATCGACCCGACGCTGGTGCGGGCCGTCGGGCGC
>DASQAM010000205.1:0-3225 GCA_035635735.1 Gemmatimonadales bacterium
TTCCGCGGCGGCCAGAGGAAAGAGGGGGATCAGGCCGAGCCCGAGCAGCAGGCCGCCGCCGGCCGTCATCAGGGCCGATGGAATCCCAGCTTCGTCCGCCACGACCCCCCACAGCAGCGCGCCGACCGCGAACGACCCGAAGAGGGTGAGCGTCGACACCGCGAGCGCGCGACCCCGTACCCACTCGGCCGCTCCCCGCTGCGCCGCGAGAATGAGGCTCGACACCACGATGAGCCAGCCGGTGCCGGCCACGAGCATCGCGCCCAGCAGAACGCCGAACTCCCGTACCCACGCTAGCGCGAGACACCCGACGGCAAACACGACGGTTGCCACTGCCGTGATCGCGTCCGTCGACTGGCGCCTCCGCCACACCGGCAAGATCGCAGCGCCGAGCAGCCCCCCCAGGCCGAGGCTTCCAACCAGGGCACCGTACGCGATGGGTCCGCGCCCCAACGATGTCTTCGCGACCAAGGGCAGCAGTGACCAGAGCGCGCTCGCGAACAACACGAACGCCGCCGTGCGGACGATGACCGCACGCAACGCCGGCGTGTACCGGACATACCGGATGCCGGCGCGCACGGCGGACGCCATGCGCTCCGCCGGTAGCGTGGCGCGGTGCGGTTCGCGCCGCCACCGCCACAGCACGATGAACACGCCCAGCACCGTTGCAGCGTTGATGAGGAACACCGGCCCCGGTCCACCGACGACGATGACCACTCCGGCGACGGCCGGTCCGACCGCGCGCGCGATGTTGATCGCGATGCTTCCCAGCCCCACGCTCGCCGGCAGCTCCTCCTTCGGCACGACCTCGGGAATCATCGCCTGCCACGCGGGGATGTCGACCGCGCTGCCCGCTCCGATGGCGAGCGTGACCACGAGGAGCATCCAGGGCTGGACCACGCCGGTCACCGTGAGTACGCCCAGCAAGGCGGCCATCAGGGCCAGCCACACCTGAGTCGCGAGCAGGATGCGTCGCCGGTCCAGGATGTCGGCCAGCGCGCCCGCCGGAAGAGCGAGCAGGAATAGCGGCAGGGTGGTGGCCGCCTGCACCAGCGAGACCATGAGCGGTGACGGCGCGAGCAACGTCATCAACCATGCGGCCGCGGAATCATGCATCCACGTGCCGATGCTCGAGACCACATCCGCGATCCACAGCGCGCGGAACAGCGGCCGCCGCAATGGACTCCACGCCGAAGGTGCCGTCATCCTCGCGAATCTACCGAAGCGGGCGGATCCTTCAACGCTCGACGCGGCGGTCGAGGACCGGCTTCATGTCGACGATCGGCGTCCGGTCGAGCGCCTCCAAGTCCCGTACACGCATTCTCGGGCCCTGAATGGCGAGAATCCGCACCCGGTGCAATCCGATCGGGTTGGGGCGGTCCGGAGAACGGGTGTTGAACACACCTTGCAATAGGTTGGCAGGATCGCCCCTGGGATGGACGATCAGCACGTCGCGCCGGGCGCGATCGAGCCACGTCAGCACAATCACCTCGTCACCGACCTGCAGGTCGCGCAGCCCTTCGCTGAACCGGGCATCGAAAACCAGCCAGGCCTCCGGAGAGCCTTCGTTCCCTTGCCGGGGCGCAGCCGCCCGATCGACGAGCGGAGATTCGACCCAACCGATCGGCTCCAGCTCGTAGCGCTGATCGCTCAACGACTCCTCCCTACGCGTTTGCGATATTGACCGTCCAATTGATGCCGAACTGATCCGTGAGCCAGCCAACCTCACCGCCCCAGGACTGCTTGGCGAGCGGCATCTTGATCTCGCCGCCTTCGGCCAAGCCGCTGAAGATCTTGGTGAGGCGGGCCTTGTCCGTGCCACCCACGGCAAGAGCCACGTTTTCGCCGACCTTGGCCGGGTAGTCGGGATGGCCGTCCGAGGCGAGAATCTGGCCACCGTCGGACTCGAGCCGTAGGGCTTGCAGGTCGAGCTGGCCGCCGAGCACCTTTTGATAAAACGCCAGTGCCTCGCGGGCCCGCCCCTGAAAATTGACAAACGGGCTCAATCGCATCTTGCTCATCGTCACCGCTCCTTGGTCACATCGTGGTGGGTTAGCTTCGTCAATGATATGACGGAACGAGGAACTTAGGATGTGACCGTGGACGACCACGACTGGCTGGCCGACCACTTCGAGGAAAACCGGGCCCACCTACGGGCAGTGGCCTACCGGATGCTCAGCTCGCGGAGCGAGGCGAACGACGTCGTCCAGGAGGCATGGCTCCGGCTCAGCCGCGCCGACAGGAGCGGCGTCGAGAACCTTCGGGGATGGCTGACGACGGTGGTCGCGCGGCTGTGCCTGGACATGCTGCGCTCGCGGAATGAACGAGGTGAGACCGGACCATGCCGTGGCGGACGAAATCATGGATATTGAGGCACCCATTCTCCCGGAAGTCTCCGATGCCCCCGTCGCGTGCCAACGGCAAGATCTGCTACATCGAGATTCCCGCCCTCGACGTGCAACGCTCCGCCGCCTTCTACGCGAAGGTCTTCGGCTGGACCCTCCGGAAGCGGGGCGACGGCCACACGGCATTCGACGACGCAGTCGGTGAGGTGAGCGGAACGTGGGTGACGGGCCGCAAGGCCTGGTCTGAGCCGGGCCTGCTCTTCTACATCATGGTGGATAGCGTGGCCGCGACGGTTGACGCCCTCGTCGCCAACGGCGGCGTACTCGTGCAGCCGATCGGCGCCGACGCCCCGGAGATCACCGCGAGATTCAAGGATCCCGCCGGAAACGTGATCGGTCTGTATCAGGAACCCGGCCGGTAACGCGCTCTCGCGTCGGCATCTATCCATGCTCACCGTGGGCCTCGTTGGTTTCGGATTCGCCGGCAAGACATTCCACGCACCCGTCATTCGCGTGGTCGACGGTCTCCGCCTCACCATCGTCGTCCAGCGCCATGGGGGGGGCGCGCCGGACCCGCGCTATGCAGATGTCGAGTTCGTGCGCAGCGTCGATGAGCTGCTCTCCCGAGCCCTCGATCTGGTCGTTATCGCCACACCCAACACATCGCATCATCCGATCGCGAAGCAATGTCTCCTGGCCGGACGGCACGTCGTGATCGACAAACCCTTCACGACCACCGTGGCGGAAGCCGACGAGCTCGTCCAACTCGGGGCTGCGCAGCGCCGGGTACTGTCGGTCTACCAGAACCGCCGGCACGTGGGAGACTTCGTGACGCTGCGAGCCCTGCTGTCGCAGGGTGCGCTCGGCCGGGTGACGATGT
>DASQAM010000206.1:0-2823 GCA_035635735.1 Gemmatimonadales bacterium
CACTAAGACGGCACTCGCTGCAACTGGCGGTGTTGTCGCGGCCGTGGTGTCGACACTGTGCTGCGCTGGACCGCTCGTCGCCGTCGCGCTGGGCCTGAGCGGCGCCGGGCTCGCCGCGACGTTCGAACCACTGCGGCCCTATTTCGTCGCGGGCACCGTGCTGGCGCTCGGCTTCGGCTTCGTCGAGCTGCGGCGTGAGGAGAAGCGGGCGTGCATGCCTGGCACCTTGTGTGCCTCGCCGATTGCCCGCCGCCGGATGAAATGGGCGCTGTGGACGGCGACGATCGTCTCGATCCCGCTGCTCACGTTCCCCTGGTGGTCGAAGTTTCTACTCACCTAGGACATCGCCCATGGCCGATTGCTGCTCCACGCCCGATCAACGGGACCTGACTGGCCGAACGGTCGGGCGTGTCGTGCTCTGGGGACTCCCCTTGATCGCGTTCGTCGCCGGCTACGTCGTCGGCCCGATCTGGCGCACCATACTATGGACGGCGGCGCTCTCAGTGGCTGGGACCGCGTGCCTCGTCAACGCGGCTCGCTGCGGTCGCCTCCACTGCTACTTCACTGGTCCCTTCCTGCTGCTTGGTGCCGTCGTGACGCTTACCTACGGGTTGGGCGTCCTGCCGCTTGGCCCGGATCGCTGGGCCTCGATCGGCCTCGTCGTGGCGGTGGGAAGCTGTTTCCTCGGCTGCGTCCCGGAGTGGATTTGGGGGACGTACGTGACGCGGGCTCGTCCCGCAGGAGGTTGAGCATGTTGGTATCAGCGAAGGCGGGGCTCGTCGTTGCCGCCGGACTCATGGGCGCGGCTTTCTTGTGCCCGCTGTGCGGCGGAGGAATCCAGGGAGCGAGCCTGCAGCATCTGGGCATTGCCGCCCAGACTCCCGACACGGCCACGGTTCGGCTGCACATCTCCAAGATGACGTGCGGGAGCTGTCCCGCGACCGCGCGGCTCGCCTTAAGGCGACTGGCGGGCGTGTACAGCGCCACCGTCACGTTGGATGACAGTCTCGGCGTCGTGCGTTACGACCCGCGGCAGGTGAACCCGGCCCAGATTGCGGCCCACCTGACAAAGCTCACGGGCTTCGGCGCCACGATCCTGCCCAACACGACGAAGGCTCCCGGAGGCGGCCAGTGAACGACGAGAGAGAACTGACCATCGACGTTCGGGGCATGACGGAGATCAGAAAGACCGGCGGCGAGTTCGACCTCCTGATCGTGGGCGGTGGCTCCGCGGGGTTCGCCGCTGCCATCAAAGCCGCGGACCTCGGCGCCCGCGTCGCCATGGTCGAAGGCGGCACGCTCGGTGGGACCTGCGTGAACGTCGGCTGTGTGCCGTCGAAGACGCTCATCCGCGCAGCCGAGGCACAGCACCGCAGGGTCCACCACGGATTTCGGGGAATCCGCTCGACCGATGGACAGCCCGACTGGCCGACGGTGCGCGCCGAGAAGGACGCACTCGTGGCCGAGCTGCGGCAGACGAAGTACTGGAACGTGCTGCGGGCCTACCCTTCCATCATGCTGTTCCAGGAGCGCGCCACCTTCATCTCCGGTCGCGAGGTTCGACTCGCGAGTGGTCGTACGCTGACTGCGGGCAAGATCGTGGTGACCACGGGCGCCTCGCCCTGGGCACCGCCGATCCCAGGGCTCGCCGAGGCCGGCTACCTCGACAACGCGTCGGCGATGGCGTTGGAGCGCCTTCCCCAATCCCTCATCGTGATCGGCGGGAGCGCTGTGGGTCTCGAGCTTGCCCAGATGTTCGCGCGGCTCGGCGTGCGGGTGACCGTCCTCGAAGCGCTGCCCCGCGTCGTCGCCGCTGTAGACGCCGATATCGGCAACGCCCTGGCGGACTGCCTCCGGTCGGAGGGGCTCGACGTCTCCACCGACGTCAGGGTTGATCGCGTGAGTCGAGGCAGCGATGGCTACGAGGTCCATTACCACGCAGGTTCCGACGCACGCATTGCACGCGCGGAACGCGTGCTGGTGGCCACGGGCCGGCGAGCCAACACGGCGGGGTTCGGCCTAGACGAGATCGGCGTCACAGTCGGCACGAAGGGAGAAATCGTCGTCAACGAGTTTCTGCAGACGACGAACCCGAGCGTGTATGCCGCAGGCGACGTGATCGGCGATCCCATGTTCGTGTATGTGGCGGCCTATGGCGGTGCACTGGCGGCTGAGAATGCCCTGACCGGGAACGAGCGCCGCTACGATCTCTCGGCTCTGCCGAAAGTGACCTTCACCGATCCCGCGGTCTCATCCGTCGGCCTTACTGAGGACCAGGCACGCGCTCAGGCAATCGAGCCGCTCGTCTCCAAGCTGCCGCTCGAGCACGTGCCGCGGGCGCTCGCGGCACGGGACACGCGGGGGTTCATCAAGCTCGTGGCGGACGCCGGCACCAAGAAGATTATCGGCGCGCACATCCTCGCCGCCGAGGCGGGGGAGATGATCACGGAACCGGCCCTCGCGATCAAGCTCGGGCTGACGATCGAGGACCTCACATCGACGTTCCACCCATACCTGACGTTGTCGGAGGGGATCAAGCTTGCCGCTCAGGCGTTCACCAAGGACGTGGCGAAGCTCTCCTGCTGCGCGGCCTAGCGACTTCGGGCGGCCGCTACGGGCGCTCGACGTTGCAGGCTTTCGGTTGCGCGACGCGGTCTACGATCCAGCGCAGGAGATTCCACGGCAGCCGCACCCGTGGGCGAGCCTCTGCCTCGCCGTCGAGGGCGGGTACGTGGAAGACTGGGGTCGGATCCGCGTGCGCTGCGGACCCGCGTCCCTCGTCTTTCACCCGCCCCACGAAGTGTACGGCGACCGGATCTCGGA
>DASQAM010000207.1:0-2714 GCA_035635735.1 Gemmatimonadales bacterium
ACCGAAGAGCCGCTCGCCGATCACGTAGATCTTCAAGTCCCGCCCCTGCGGCGGGTGATAGCGCTGTGCCAGAATCGGCGGCTTGTTCGGGAGGCGAGGCTCGGCGAGGAGATCGGCCTCGTTCCGGACGACGTGGACACCCGACCCGCAGGTCCCATCGTACGGCTTGACGACGAGCGGTCCGCGGTTCAGCAGCGGGGCCAACAGGTCAGGTTGCGAAACGACGTACGTGGCGGGCACGGGCGCACCGGCCGCCTCGAGGATGCGCGCGGCGATCACCTTATCGCGCAGCGCCACCGTCACCGGATAGGGATTCACGATGGCAGCGCCTTGCGCGTGCAAGGCTCCCGCAAGGCTCATCGAGACGCCGGAGATCTGCCGCAGCACGTACAGGTCGTGCTCCACCCGTACGGTGGAGAGGTCGATCAGGCGTTCGTTACAGGCAATGACATCGACCACCACGCCGGCATCGGTGAGCGCTTGCATCGCCTTCGGGAAGATGCTCACAAAGCCCGCGCGGTAGGGCCGCTTGAACAGGAATCCGATCCGCAGGGCTCTCATCCGGCCCGGCCCTGGACCACGGAACGGCGGCTCGCCCGGCCCGCTGGCCCCGCCCAACCGAAGCGCTCGAGGGCGTGCGTCAGCTCCGCTTCATACAGCCGCAGATTCGGGATGAACGCATCGGCCCAGGGACGCGCGAGGTGGTGCGCCTCCCACGTGATCGCCGCAAGCGCGCGCCACACGGCCCCGCACGTCGCGAGGCGCTCAATGTCCGCCTGGTCGCAGTGCTGCCACCGCTCCCGGACCACAGCCCAGTAGGTGGCGAGGTCCGGGCTCGCGGAGATGTGGCACGATGGATCGACCGCCTGGGCGAGGTCAACGCTGGGAACGGCCCACCCGGCATCCTCCCAGTCGAAGGCTCCGACCTGGAGGCCCTGAGGCGATGCCTGCATGCGCAGGTTCTTGCCGTTGAAGTCACCGTGAATCAGGGTAGGGGGAAGGCCTGTTGAGGCGCGCGCGAGCCGATCCCAATCCTCGTCCAGCTCATCGAACCGCGCCACCAGGACGTCGAGAAACGCCACGTCGGCGGCGCTGAAAGCGGGATTGTCCACCTGCTCGCGAATCAAGTCCCGCGTCGCGCGCATCTGTTCGTGGTAGCGGGTCGGTCCCGCATCGGGCAACCCGGCATGGTCGGCTGCGGACCGCGCCTCGGTGTGCAGGGTTCCCAGCCAGCGGGCAGCGGCGGCGCGGTGGTCCGGGCTCAGTCTGTCGTATTTCTCACCGTGGATTTCCCCGATGAAGAGCCAGCAGCCGTCCTCCGCGGGGTCCTCGGGCGACCGCGGGACGGTGCCGTAGTAGCGCGGTCCCGGGAGCGGCACGTGCGGCAGGATACGCTCGTATATGGTACGTTCGATCTGGCCGCCGCCACGCGTGCAGCGCTTCGCGATCACCGCAGCGCCATCGGCCCCGACGCCTTCGAGCCGGTACACCGCCAGGTTGGGCCGCGGCTTGTTCGGCTTGAACTTGGCCGGGGTGATCCGGTCGGGCACCACGTGGTCAGGGTTGAGCTGGCACCATGCCTGGACCGCCGGGTGGGCCAGCAGGTTCTCGCGGCGTTTCTCGGACACGCCATGTGCGGGGGCGCGGGTCGGCGACGCGCGGGCCGGCCGGGCCTCGACCGGAGCCGGCGTTGTGTTCGCGACCACTCTGCCGCCGTCGACGGTGAGGAACGCGGAGCAGCCGGCGAGCGTGGTCGAGCGGTGACTGATGACGATCACGGTACGGCCCTGCTTGAGGCGCTCGAGCGCGTCGACGATCGCGGACTCGGTCTTCGCGTCCACCGAGCTCGTGGGTTCGTCCAGGATCAGCACGGGACTGTCCTTCAAGAAGGCGCGCGCCAGCGCGATGCGCTGCCGCTGGCCTCCCGACAGCTTCACGCCCCGCTCGCCGACCTCGGTTTCATAGCCCTGCGGGAGATGCTCGATGAATTCGTGCGCGTTGGCCGCCTGGGCCGCGGCGACGATGTGGTCGCGGCTCGCACCCGGCGCAGCGTATGCGATGTTGTCGGCGATGCTGAGCGAGAACAGGACCGGCTCCTGCAGGACCACGGCGAACTGGCGGCGCAGGTCCGCGAGCTTGTACGCCCGCAAGTCGACGTCGTCGAGCAGGATTTGCCCCTCGGTCGGATCGTAGAAGCGGGTGAGCAAGCTGATGAGCGTGGTCTTGCCGGCGCCGGTGGCCCCCACTATGCCGAGCCGTGTGCCCCGCGCGATATCACAGGAGACGTCGTACAAGACGGGCCGGTCAGGTCCATAGGCGAACGACACGTGGCGGAACGCGACGGCCCCGCGGGCGCGCCCGATGGGTCGGGCGTTCGGCCGCTCGGGCACCTCGGGCTGCTCGTCGAGCAGCGCGAAGGCACGCTCGGCGCTTGCGAGGTAGGACTGGATCCCCGCCGCCTTCTTGCTGATCGTCTTGAGGGGCTCGTACAGTTTGTCGAGGTACCTCAGCGCCATCCACAGCTGCCCGACGGTGAGGACCCCTTCGACCACGTGGCGCACGCCGATGAAGAGGACCGCGGCGGTCCCGAGGGCGCTCGTTAACCCCACCAGCATGCCGTAGCGACCTTCCATCAACGCCATGCGGATGCGCGCCGCCACTCCCTCGGTCGAGCGATGCACGAAGCGGTCGGTCTCGCGCGACTCCTGCCCGAA
>DASQAM010000208.1:0-3507 GCA_035635735.1 Gemmatimonadales bacterium
CAAGGAGGAGGGGGGCCGGCACACGCCCTTCTTCAAGGGGTATCGGCCGCAGTTTTATCTGCGCACGACGGATGTGACGGGGACGGTGGAGCTGCCGGCGGGGGTGGAGATGGTGATGCCGGGCGACAACACGAAGATGACGATCGAGCTGATCACGCCGATCGCGATGGAAGACCAGCTGCGGTTTGCGATCCGCGAAGGCGGCCGGACGGTGGGCGCCGGCGTGGTCACGAAAATCTTGAAGTAAGGGGCGGACCGTGCCGCGCGAGAACATCATTATGGAGTGCACGGTGTGCAAGAGCCGGAACTACTTCACCACGAAGAACCGGCGCAAGCACCCCGAACGGGCGGAGTGGAAGAAGTTCTGCCCGCGCTGCAACAAGCAGCAGGCGCACAAGGAATCGAAGTAGGTGTCGACCGAAGCGATGACAGGTCCGGGGCGGCGCAATCTGGTGCTGCGCGTCGTGGATTTTCTGCGCGACGTGCGCGCGGAAATGCGCAAAGTCACCTGGCCCACGGTGGATGAGCTCCGGAAGGCGACGATGGTGATCATCGCCTTCGTCGCGTTCCTGGGGTTCACGATCGGCGTGATGGACACCATCCTGCAGTTCGTGCTGGTGACTGCCATCGCGAAGTGGTTCTGATGTCCGAGCACCGTTGGTATGCGATTCAGACGACCGCCGGCCACGAGAACAAGGTGCGGTCGTTGATCGAGCGGCGCATCAAGGACGATGCCCGCCCCGACGAGGAGAAGCCGATCCGGCAGGCCTTGGTCCCCACCCAGGAAGTGGTGGAGATCAAGAATGGCAAGAAGGTGAACGTGGAGCGCAAGATCTATCCCGGCTACGTGCTCGTGGAGATGGTCTTGAATCAGGAAACGATCCACGTCATCAACTCGATCCAGGGCGTGATCAAGTTCGTGGGCACGGGCCGGTTGCCGATGCCGCTGCGCCAGGACGAAGTGAACCGCTTGCTGGGCATCGAAGCCGCCGTGCCGGAAGAGGAGCCGACCGAGGCGATTCCGTTCCTCGTCGGGCAGGTCGTGGAGATCACGGAAGGGCCGTTTTCAGATTTCAGCGGCACCGTGGAGGAAGTCATTCCGGACAAGGGCAAAGTCCGGGTCTCGGTCTCGCTGTTCGGGCGGCCGACGTCGGTGGAGCTGGATTACTTGCAATTGAAAGCGCACTAGTTCCTAGTCGCTAGTCGGCTAGTCCCTTCACCACGGGGAGTCCAGTGGGAGCCCGCGAGACGGGCGCGAGACGAGGAGCACATGGCCAAACCGATTACCGCAGTCGTGAAGCTGCAAGTTGCCGCCGGGCAGGCGACGCCTGCCCCGCCGGTCGGTACCGCGCTCGGGCCCCATGGCATCAACATCATGGAGTTCGTGAAGCAGTTCAACGCGAAAACCGGCAAAGAGATGGGGATGATCACCCCGGTCGAAGTCACGATCTTCAAGGACCGGACGTTCACCTTCATCACCAAGACGCCGCCCGCCGCGATCCTCCTCAAAAAGGAAGCGGGCATCGAGAAGGGCTCGCCCACCTCCAACCGCCAGAAGGTGGGGAAGGTGACGCGCGCGCAGCTCAAGAAGATCGCCGAGATCAAGATGCCGGACTTGAACGCCACCTCGCTCGAAGCGGCGATGAAGATGGTGGCGGGCACCGCCCGTTCGATGGGGCTGGAGGTCGTGGACTGATGCGCACGCACGGCAAGCTGTACCGCGCGGCGGTCGCGACACTCGAGCCCAAGAAGCTGTACACGGCGCGCGACGCGGTGGATCGCGTGAAAGCCGCGGCGTTCGCCAAGTTCGACGAGTCGGTCGACGTGGCGGTGCGGCTGGGCGTCGACCCCAAGCACGCCGACCAGGTCGTGCGCGGCACGGTCTCGCTGCCGCACGGCACCGGCAAGACGGTGCGCGTGCTGGCGATCGCGGCGGGCGACAAGGCCAAGGAGGCCGAGGCTGCGGGCGCCGATTTCGTGGGCGTCGAGTACATCCAGAAGATCAAGGACGGCTGGCTCGACACGGACGTGATCGTGGCGACTCCGGACCTGATGGGCCAGCTCGCGCCGCTGGGCAAGATCCTGGGCCCGCGCGGCTTGATGCCCAATCCCAAGGCGGGCACCGTCTCGATGGACGTGGCACGAGCGGTGAAGGAGCTGAAGGCGGGCAAGATCGAGTTCCGCGTGGACAAGAGCGGCATCGTGCACGCGCCGATCGGCAAGAAGTCCTTCGCCCCGGACGCGCTGGCGGAGAACCTCCAGCACTTCCTCGAGGCGGTCGTTCGGGCGAGGCCCGCGGCGGCCAAGGGCCATTACATCCGGTCCATCACGGTCTCCAGCACCATGGGACCGGGTGTGCCGCTGGATCCGGCGGTGTACGCATGATTCGCACCAAGGCGCAGAAGCAGGAGAGCGTGACGGCGCTGGCGACCAAGCTGAAGCGCTCGCCCACCGTCTACGTGACGGATTTCACCGGGCTCAACGTCGCCCGCATCACGGATCTGCGGCGCAAGCTGCGGGCCGCGGGCGTCGAGTACGTGGTCGTGAAGAACACGCTGGCGCTGCGCGCGTTCGGCGAGGCGCAGCTGACGGGACTGGATGCGCACCTCGCAGGGCCCACGGCCCTGGTGCTGGCGGGCGCCGATCCCGTGGCGGCGGCGAAGGTGCTGGCGGACTTCGCCAAGGAGCACGAGAAGCCCGCGATCAAGATCGGACTGGTGGACGGCAAGGCGGTGACGCCGGAGCAGGTGAAGCGGCTCGCGACGCTGCCGTCCCGGGTGGAGCTGTTGGCCCAGCTGGGCGGCGCGTTGCAGGCGCCGCTGGCCAACTTCGTCGGTGCGCTGAACGGATTGCTGCTGCTGATGGTGGGTGCCCTCGAGGCGCTCAAGACCAAGCGGGCCTCGGGCGCCGCTTCTTAAGGAGAGCACACATGGCGACGCAAACGATGAGCAAGGACGACATCCTCGAAGCCATCGGCCACATGTCGGTGACCGACCTGGCCGAGTTGATCGAGGCGTTCAAGGAGAAGTTCGGCGTGACCATCGCCGCTCCGGCGGCGGCGCCCGCGGCGGCTGCCGCGGCCGCGGCGCCGGCGGCCGAAGAGAAGACCGAGTTCACCGTCGTGCTCAAGGACGGCGGCGAGAAGAAGATCCAGGTCATTAAGGAAGTCCGGACCCTGACGAGCCTGGGCCTGAAGGAGGCCAAGGACCTCGTCGAGGCCGGCGGGGTGATTAAGGAAGGCGTGTCCAAACAAGAAGCCGAAGAAGCCAAGAAGAAGCTCGAAGCGCAGGGCGCGGTCGTCGAGCTGAAGTAGCCCGGGCGAACACGCCGGCGGCCATGGGGGCCGCCGGCGCTCGACCTCGGCTCACTTCGGTTCACGACATGCGCGCATTTGCCAGACTTCTGCTCGTTATTTCGAGCCCCCAGCGTCGCCCCCGGCCCGCCGTCCGGCGGGGGGCGCGGGGGCCTTTTGCGCCGTTTCCAAAGGACTGACGGATGACCCAGACG
>DASQAM010000209.1:0-3292 GCA_035635735.1 Gemmatimonadales bacterium
GTGCTCGAATTCACCACACCACGCTTCGCGCCGTTGCGCGCGCTCTACCTGTTCTATTTTCGGCGCGTCCTCCCCGCGATCGGCCGCGCGGTGTCGAAACATAGGGACGCCTATACCTACCTGCCAGAGTCGGTGCTCGACTTTCCGGACCCGGACGCCTTCGCGCGCCGGCTCGAGGCCGCCGGGTTCTCGAATGTAGGCTACGAGATCCTGACGGGCGGGATCTGCGCTCTGCATCATGGCACTCGATAGTCTGCGGGACTTCCTCCGCGCGCTCGACGCCCGGGGCGAGCTGGTGCACGTGGGGCGCGCCGTGTCCGTGGACAAGGAAATCACGGAGATCGCGGACCGCTGCATGAAGTCCCCGGGCGGTGGACCGGCGCTGCTGTTCGAACACCCGACGCTCCTCTCAGGCGGGCCCGCGCGCTATCCCGTAGCCGTGAATCTGTTCGGCTCCGAGGAGCGCATGGCGCTGGCGCTCGGCGTCGAGTGTCTGGACGAGGTCGGCGAGCGGATCGCCACGCTGCTCAACATGAAGGTCCCGGACAGCCTGCTCGGCAAGCTGGCGATGCTGCCGCAGCTTGCGGAGGTCGCCAAGTTCCCGCCCAAGGCGATCGGCGGGAAGCCGCCGTGTCAGGAGACCGTGATTCGGGAGCAGGACGTGGACCTGGCACAGTTTCCCGTGCCGGTGTGCTGGCCGGAAGACGGCGGGCCGTACATCACGCTCCCCGGCGTGATCACGCGCGATCCGAAGTCCGGCGTCCGTAACGTCGGGATGTACCGCATCCAGGTGATCGGCCGACGCGAGCTGGCGATGCACTGGCAGCGCCATAAGGTCGGGGCGGCGCACTGGCGCGAAATGGCGGAGCGCGGCGAGAAGATGCCCGTGGCGATCGCGTTGGGCGGCGATCCGGCTTCGATCTACGCCGCCTCCGCACCGCTGCCGCCTACCATCGACGAATTCCTGTTCGCCGGCTTCCTGCGCCGGGAGCCGGTGCGGCTCGCCAAGGCGGTGACCTCCGATCTCGAGGTGCCGGCGGAAGCGGAGCTCGTGCTCGAGGGCTACATCGATCCGCGCGAGGAGCTGGTGCTCGAAGGGCCGTTCGGCGACCACACCGGCTTTTACTCGCTCGCCGACTACTATCCCAAGGTGCACGTCACCGCGGTCACGCTGCGCGCCGAGCCGGTGTGGCCGCACACGATCGTGGGCCGTCCGCCAATGGAGGACTACTGGCTCGGGCACGCGACGGAGCGGATCTTCCTGCCGCTCCTCAAGCTCACCCTGCCCGAGATCGTGGACCTGCACATGCCGCCCGAAGGGATCTTTCACAACCTCGTCTTCGTGAGCATCGACAAGCAGTATCCGGGGCAGGCCTACAAGGTGATGAACGGGCTGTGGGGACAGGGGCTCATGTCGCTCGCCAAGGTGATCGTCGTGCTGGACAAGGACGTCAACGTGCGCGATCCCAAGGAGGCGTGGTGGGTGGCGTTGAACCACATCGACCCCGAGCGCGACGTGCGGTTCACGATGGGCCCGATCGATGTGCTCGACCACTCGAGCCGTGGCTTCACGTTCGGCTCGAAGATGGGGATCGACGCGACGCGCAAGTGGAAAGAAGAGGGGTTCACACGCGAGTGGCCGAGCAAAATCGTCATGGATGCCGAGACCAAACGAAGAGTCGATGAGATGTGGAGAGACCTTGGAATTGACTTGGGCGGTAACGGGCGGTAGAGGGCGGTAATGGGCGGCACGACTCCGCGCGAAGCGCAGACGTTCGTGGGCGAGAGCTTGCTCGTCCGCTACGTCAACTTCGTCAAGCTGCCGCACACGGTGTTCGCACTACCGTTCGCGCTGCTCGGGTTGGTCGTGGCGTCGCGCGAGACGGCGCTGACGTGGCGCACGCTCGGGCTGGTGGTGCTCGCCTTCACCTGCGCGCGATTCGTGGCCCTCGGGTTCAACCGCATCGCGGACCGGGAGCTGGACGCGCGGAATCCGCGCACCCGCGCGCGGGAGCTGCCGTCCGGGCGGCTCACGCTGCGGCAGGCGTGGGTGGCCGTCGTCGTGGCGGCGGTGGTGTTCCTCGCGACCGCGTGGGCGCTGAATCCGCTGTGCTTTGCGCTGGCCCCGCTCGCCCTCGTGTTCATCTCGGCCTACAGCTACGCCAAGCGGTTCACCCACTGGTCTCACCTCTGGCTCGGGCTCGCCGACGGCATCGCGACGCCGGCGGGGTACCTCGCGGTGACTGGGCGATGGAGCGAGCCCTGGTGGCTCCTCCCCGTGGGAGCCCTCGCCGTGACGTTCTGGGTGGGCGGGTTCGACGTGTTCTACGCACTCCAAGACGAAGCCTTCGACCGCTCGGAGCGCCTCGAGTCGCTGGTGGTGCGGCTCGGGTCGGCGCGGGCCATCCTGGCGGCGAAAGTGCTGCACGGTCTGGCACTGGTCGCGCTGGTGCTGTTCGGGATGGGCGCGGGGCTCGGGGTCGCGTACTACGTCGGCCTCGCCGCTGGGGCGGCGCTGATCGCGTGGGAGCACCGGCTCGTGAAGCCGGGAGACCTGTCGCGGCTCAATGCGGCGTTCTTTACGGCGAATGGCATTGTGAGCATCGTGGTGTTCCTGGGCGCGTTGATAGATCGACTCATATGAGGCGCGGGAAACGGGAAAGGGGAAAGGGGAAACGTGAGGCCGCGAGCCAGCCACGTGTCCCGTTTCCCGTTTCCCGTTTCCCGCCGCCACCGGAGCCGCTCCGTCACCCGAAGCGCAGTCCGACTCCGAATCGGAGGGGGCGTTGAACCGGTTGCCGGTGATTTTGGCCATCACCGGCGCCTCCGGCGCGCCCTACGGCGTGCGGCTACTGGAGATGCTCGCGGTGCATCACGTGCCGACCTGGCTCCTGGTCTCGAGCCACGGCTGGCGGCTCCTCACCGAGGAGTGTGGTATCACGGATGACCGTGCGCTCAAGCAGGCGACCGGGGGTGAGTGGACCAGCGTGCGGGTGTTCGACGACACCGACCGCGGCGCCGAGCCGGCGTCGGGGTCGGCGAAGACGGCGGGGATGGTGATTTGCCCATGCTCGATGGGGACCGTGGCGGCGATCGCTCATGGCACGAGCCGCTCGCTCATCGAGCGCGCCGCGGATGTCGTCCTCAAGGAGCGCCGCAGACTCATCCTCGTGCCGCGCGAAACGCCGCTCTCCCTGGTCCACCTTCGTAACCTCACACTCGCCACGGAGGCCGGCGCGGTGGTGCTGCCGGCGGCACCCGGGTTCTATCACAAGCCGCAGCAGGTGCGCGA
>DASQAM010000210.1:0-2008 GCA_035635735.1 Gemmatimonadales bacterium
GACTTCGAGCGGCGCTCCGATCTGCTCGGCGCGGCCCGCGTTCATCACCATCATCCGGTGCGCGAGAGTCATCGCCTCGACCTGGTCGTGCGTGACATACAGGCTCGTCGTCCCCAGCCTCCGGTGCAGCGCCTGCAGCTCCACGCGCATCTGCACCCGCAGCTTCGCATCGAGATTGGAAAGGGGCTCGTCGAACAGGAACACCGCGGGCTCGCGCACGATCGCGCGACCCATCGCGACGCGCTGGCGCTGCCCGCCCGAGAGCTCGCGCGGCTTGCGCTCGAGCAGCGCTCCGAGCTCGAGTATCGCCGCGGCGCGCTTCACGCGCGCGTCGATGTCGGATTTCGAGAGATTGCGGATTCTCAGGCCGTAGGCCATGTTGCCGTATACGGACATGTGCGGGTACAGCGCGTAGTTCTGGAAAACCATCGCGATGTCCCTGTCCTTGGGCTCGAGCTCGTTCACCACGCGCTCGCCGATCGCGATCTTCCCCGAGCTGATCGTCTCCAGGCCCGCCACCATCCTGAGCAGCGTCGACTTGCCGCAGCCCGAGGGCCCGACGATGACCACGAACTCGCCGTCGGCGACGTCGATCGACACCCCGTGAATGACTTGCAGCACGCCGTAAGTCTTCTTCACGTCTCGTAGCGATACGCGCGCCATCATTTCTCCGTCTCGACCAGACCCCTGACGAACCACTTCTGCATGAGCACCACGACCAGCGCCGGCGGCAGCAGGGCGAGCATTGCCGTGGCCATCACGAGATTCCATTCGGTGAGTGCATCGCCGCTCGTGATCATGCGCTTGATACCGATTACCGCCGTGTACATCGACTCTTGAGTCGTGACGAGCAGGGGCCACAGGTACTGGTTCCAGCCGTAGATGAACTGGATAACGAACAGCGCCGCGATACTGGTCTTGGAGAGCGGCAGGACCACGTCCCAGAAGAACCGCATCGGCCCGGCGCCGTCGATGCGCGCCGCTTCGGCGAGCTCGTCGGGAACCGTCAAAAAAAACTGCCGGAACAAGAAAGTTGCGGTCGCCGAAGCGATGAGTGGAAGCGTCAGCCCGACGTACGAGTCGATCATCCCCAGGTCCGACACGACCTTGAAGGTCGGAATGATACGCACCTCGACCGGCAGCATGAGCGTAACGAAGATCATCCAGAAGAAGAAGTTGCGCAGTGGGAAGCGGAAGTAGACGATCGCGAAAGAGGCGATGATGGAGATCGCGATCTTGCCCACCGCGATCGCGACCGCCGTGATCAGACTGTTCAGCATCATTCGCCCGACAGGCGCCGAGGCGCCCGCCTCTGTTCCAGCAGTCAACACCCGCAGGTAGTTCTCCAACAGGTGTTCTCCCGGCAGAAGCGGCATCGGCACGCGGATGATCTCCTCAAGCGTGTGTGTCGAGGCGACAAAGGTGACGTAAAGGGGAAACGCGACGACGGCGACACCCGCGATGAGCACGGCATGCGAGAGCACCGTGAGCCAGGGCCGGTTCTCGACCATCAGTACTGGACTTTCCGCTCGACGAATCGGAACTGCGCAACTGTGAGCGCGATTACGATCAGCATCAGCACGGCAGACTGCGCCGAGGAACCGCCGAGGTCGGCGGCCTTCACGCCGTCGTAATAGACCTTGTAGACGAGAATCTGGGTGGCGCCCGCCGGCCCGCCCTGGGTCGTGGAATCGATCACGCCGAACGTGTCGAAAAACGCGTACACGATGTTGACGACCAGCAGGAAGAACGTGGTCGGCGACAGCAGCGGAAACACCACCGTCCAGAAGCGGCGCGCGGGCCCAGCGCCGTCGATTGCGGCAGCCTCGATGAGGGAGCGCGGTATCGACTGCAAGCCCGCGAGGAAGAACAGGAAGTTGTAGCTGATCTGCTTCCAGGTCGCCGCGATCACCACCAGCAGCATGGCCTGTTCACCGTTCAACACCCAGTTCCAGAGGATGCCCTCGCTCCTGAGCGCGTAGGTGACGATACCGATCGAAGGTGCAAA
>DASQAM010000211.1:0-9220 GCA_035635735.1 Gemmatimonadales bacterium
GCGATCATCGGTGAATGCTCCGGATGCGCTCGCCCTGGCCAATCGCCGCGAGCGCGCCGAGCCCCGAGACCACCGGCCGAACACGGTGTAGATGCCGTCCAGATGGGGCTGCGGCGAATGGGTGATGAAGAACTGACTGCCGCCCGTTTCGGGCCCCGAGAGCGCCATGCCGACCGTCCCCGTTTCGTAGCGCATCGGGTTCGTCTCGTCGCGCAACGCGAAGCCAGGCCCGCCCCATCCGTCCCCTCTCGGGTCGTCATCTTGGACGACGAAGTTCGGGACCACGCGGTGCCAGGTGGATCCATCAAAGTAGCGCCGCGCGAGGAGCGACAGAAAAGCCGCGACCGTCAGCGGCGCCTCCGCCGGAAAGAGTTCCACCACGACGGGGCCCCGCTCGGTCTCGAGGGTCACCCGAGGACCCGATCGGCCCCGCCGCGCGGGGAGGAGATAGCGCCGCGCGACGACGCGATAGTCCGCGAGCGTGCGTCCGGTGGCGATCGGGGCCATGGAACCCCAGCGCGCGGCGGCGTCCGGCAGCTTTTCCGCGGCGAGCCGGCGCACGAGATAGTCATCCGCGCGGGGGACCCGCGCCACGAAGCGCGTCGCCACGACCGTCCGAGCATCCGCGCTCGTGGCGGCGATGGCGGCGAGCGCCGCGACCGCCGACAGGCGAGCATCGTTGAAGGTATCGGTCGCCGCGCGCAGGTACGCGTCGGCGAGTCGGTCGAGGTCGTCCACGACCGGGTGGCGCGCGAGCAGATCGGCGGCAACGCTGCGGACAGCGGCGTCGGGATGGAGCAGCAGCGAGCGTGCGCGCGGGCTCAAGCTCGAGTCGCTGTCGGGCACGAGTCGCTGGAGCGCCTGTAGGGCCTGGACCGCCACGCGGCCATCCGCGTCCGCGAGCTGCGCCTCGAGCCGGCCGCGGTCTCGTGCCGCCCCGAACGTCTCGGCGGCGACGCTGCGCCAGCGCCAGTCTGCCTCACTCGCAAGAGCCCTCGCCGCCGCTACACCGGCCGCGCTATCCGCCTGGGCCAGCGCGATGGCCGCCTGCCGACGCAGCGCGAAGGTCCGGCTCGCGAATCCGGCTTGGAGCGCCGCGACGGCCCGCGCGCCGCCCAGCACGCCGAGCGTCGTCTCGGCCTGGACGACGACGTTCACGTCCGGGTCGGCGGTGAGCGGCAGCGCGAGCGCCGCGAGGGTGCTGTCGTGGAACGAGGCGAGCGCCCGGAGTGCGTTCACGCGGACGTGCCAATCACCAGCAGCCAGCAGCGGCCCGATGCGGCTCGTCACGTCGCGCGCCGGGAGCTGCGCGCTGTCGGTGAGCGCGCGGCTCAATCCGCGCAGCGCGACGGCCCGCACCGCGACTTCGGAATCCGTGAGCGCATCGACCAAGGCGGTCACGCCGCGCGCGGTGCGGAGCCGGGCGAGCGCGTAGATCGCGTTCCGACGCGCGACGGGGTCGGGATTGCGCGCCTCTCGCATCAATGTGGGGATCGGTGCGCGCGCGCCGAGCCGCCAGGTTTCGAGCAGCGCGGTGCGCTGCACCGCCGTGCTGGCCGCCCCGGATCCCAGGAGATCGCCCAGGGCGGCCGCGCCTTCATCCCCGCCCGCCTTGGCGATCGCGGTGACGGCCTCCGTCTGGGGCGGGCCCTGACGCTCCGCAGGCGCCGCGCGGGCGAGCGCTAAGAGAGACGCGATGGCCCGGGGGGACTTCAAGAGGCCGAGCGCAAATGCAGCGGCGGCTTGCACCGCCGGCCCCGAGTCCGCGAGCGCCGCGACGAGCGGGTCCACCGCCTGCGGATCGCCGATCCGTCCAGCGGCAAGCGCCGCCTGGCTACGCACGAACGGGTCGGGATGGCCGAGCGCCTCGCGGAACAGCGCCGTGTCGTACACGCGCGTGTCCGCGGCGGCGAGCAGGCGTGCCAGCTCGTCCACGATACCCTCGTCCCGCTGCGCCGCAGCCGGGCCGGCGAGCGCCAGCGCTACGAGCGACAACGCGAGCGCCCTACAGGCGCACGGGATCGGGAATCGGCTCGAGCAAATCGAGGACATGCTGCGGGATACGCGTGAGGGTGTGCTGGTGAGTGAGGGAGATGAGCGAGGTCTCGCCCGTGGCGAGCAGCTCGTCCGTCCCCGCCCGCTCGACCGCGTAGCCGAAGGTGACGCGTCGGGACGCGAGCTCGCGCACCCAGCAGCGTACCCGAACGAGGTCGTCGTAGCGGGCGGCCGCGCGGTAGCGGATGTTGACTTCGGAGACGGCGAGGTAGACGCCCTGCTGCTCGAGCTCCTTGTAGGTCAGGCCTGTCTGGCGCATCAGCTCGGTGCGGGCGCGGTCGAACCAGATGAGGTAGTTGGCGTGGTAGACCACGCCCATCTGGTCAGTCTCGGAATAATTGACGCGCAGGGTTATCGAGCTGATCACGCCGGGGCAACATAGCGCTTGCGACGCTTCTCCGCGATTCCTAGCTTGGGGGCCGTGCCCCTCCCCGCCTCCCGTGTGGTCGTCGTCGCCGACGCTCATCTCGGCCAGGTCCCGCCCGCGGTCGCTGTCGCGTTTCACCGATTCCTCGACGCGGTGCCCGATCTCGGCGACGCGCTCCTCATCAACGGCGACCTGTTCGATTTCTGGTTCGAGTACGGTTCGGTGATCCCGCGCCGTCACTTCGGCACCGTCGCGAAGCTCCACGCCCTGCGAGCGCGCGGCGTGCCGATCACGTTCGTGGGCGGCAACCACGACCGCTGGGGCGGCGACTTCCTCATCCACGACCTGGGGATCGCCTTCCATCCGGGGGAAGCCGAGCTCGACGTGGCGGGACGCCGCGCCTTCGTGGCCCACGGCGACGGGCTGACCGAGCAGCACTGGAGCGCCCGTGTCATGCACCGGGTCACGCGTCACCGGGCGACGATTCGGGCGTTCCGGATGCTCCATCCCGACGTGGGCTCTTGGATCGCGCACCAGCTGTCGCGCAAGCTCGCGGACAACACCCGCGACCGGGCCGTGCTCGACCGTGCCGAGCGGGCCCAGGCGCAGTACGCCGAGCAGCTGCTCGCCCGCCGGCCGGACCTGAACCTCGCGATTCTCGCCCACACGCATCGTCCTGCGCTGTCGCAACTACCGAATGGTCGGGCCTATTTGAATCCGGGAGCCTTCTTGGACGAGGGACGATATGCGATCGTCACTAGAGACAACATAGAACTAAAGACGTTTCACTAAGGCGTAGCACAACGACGTAGCACGGAGGCGAAGTTCAGCCGAGCGGAGCGACTTCCACGTGCTGCAGCTTCTCCCCCAAAAATCTCGCGCCCACCTTGCGAAAATGCGGTTCATCGTCCGACACCACGAAGCGGTGCGTCGGGCGATTGTTCGGGGCAGCCGCGAGCCCGTGTCGCGTCAGGTCCTCGGCCACCACCTTCGCCGTCTCCTCCGCGCTGTCCACGAGCGTGACCTCGGGGCCCAGCACGCGCGCGAGCAAGGGCTTCATGAGGGGGTAGTGCGTGCAACCCAGTACCAGCACGTCTACCCCCGCGCGCTGGAGCGGCGCGAGGTACTCGCGCGCGATCAGCTCGGTCGCCGAATGGTCGAACCACCCTTCTTCGACGAGCGGCACGAACAGCGGGCAGGCCTGCACGCACACCGCGGCGTCGGGCCGGAGCTGCTTGATGGCGCGCTCGTAGGCGCCGCTCGCGATCGTCCCCGCCGTGCCGATCACGCCGATGCGGCCCGACCTCGTGCCCTGCACCGCCGCGCGGGCGCCCGGCTCGATGACGCCGACCAGCGGCACCGGTGAGCGCTCCCTCAGGAATTCGAGCGCCTGGGCGCTGATGGTATTGCATGCGACCACCAGCGCCTTCACGCCGCGTTGCAGCAGGTAGGTGAGGATCTCGCCCGAGTAGCGGCGCACGGTGTCCGGCGATTTGGGGCCGTAGGGCACCCGCGCCGTGTCGCCGAAATAAATCACCGACTCGTGCGGCAGGCGCTCGAACACCGCGCGGGCGACGGTGAGTCCCCCGATCCCGGAATCGAACACGCCGAGCGGCGCCGGGTTCACGGCCGCGGTACCGGCACGCTGATCCCGATCCCACCCGGGAATGTCCGAATCTTCAAGTCCTTGGGAAAATCCTGGAGGTGCGCCGAGACGAACGCCTCGGCTCCGGAGAAGAGATGATTGAACACCCACAGCACGATCCAGTCCTGCACTTCCTGCCGCTTCGCCGTGAGGTTCGCTGAGTTGGTTTCCTTGAGGTAGTGCATTTCCGATTGGGCCTTGAGGGTCATCATTGCGGCGACGCCTTCCCACGTCGCGAACAGCGCGCCGGTGACGTGCCGGCCCGTCGCCGCCTGTCCCCATCCCGGCACGAGCAACGAGCGCAGAAACGCGCCGATCGGCCGGATGCGGTGCGTGGTGTCGGTGCCGACGACGAGCGCGCCGGTGGTCACGAGCGGCGGCGGTGTCGTGTCGGGAACTTGGGCGGACAGATGGACGGGCGGACTGGCGGACACAAGGAAGATGGCGACGAGTCCGCAGCGTACCGGATTCCGGCCCCCGATTCGGTGTCCCGTCACTGTGCCACCAGCACCTTGAGGCGTCCCGGCTCCACCCGCACCCTGCACGCGTGCGCATCCGGCTCCCGCAGCTCGCCATCCATGTGCAGCAGCAGCGGCCCGTCGAGCGAGCGGATCGTGACCTCCCGGGTCTGGAACAGGGCGACCTCCCGCATCGTCGCGTGCGTCCCGCGCATCACCCGCGGCACCGCCATGAGAAATCGCAGCAGCGAGACGCGCCGTACGAGACACACGTCGAGGCGCCCGTCTCCAGGCAGCGCGTCGGGCGCGAATCGATAACTGCCGCCGGCCGTCGTGCCATTGCACACCTCCACCATCATCATGTTCCCGGTCTCAGCAAATCCGCGTGCGCGCACCTCGAAGCGTGGCGGGCGAAACCGAGCGAATGCGCGGAACACCGGCACGAAATACGACGCGAAGCCCGAGAGCCCCGGCATGGCGTTCCGGACCCGCACGACCTCCGGTCCGAACCCGAAGCCCACGCTGTTCACGAAATACTCGCCGCAGACCAGGCCGGCGTCGAACCGCGCGGTCCCGGCGGTGACGAGCCGCTGCACGGCGCGCACCGGGCTGTGCCGGTACACGCCCGCGAGCTTCGCGAAATCGTTCCCAGTGCCGATCGGCACGACACCGAGCGCGACCTCCCCACCACTCCGGTGACGCAGCAGCCCGTTCGCCACATCGTGCACGGTGCCGTCGCCGCCCACGGCCACGATGCGCTGCGCCCCCGCCTGCACCGCGCGCGCCGCGAGCTCCGCGCCGTGGCCCGGCCCTTCCGTCCGCTCCACGTCCACCGACCACCCCTGGCGGTGAAACTCGCGCGCGATGGGGTCGAGCGCGCGGGCTGCTGCGCCCCGGCCGGCTGCGGGGTTGAGCACGACGTGGGCGTGAATCAGAGGCTTCCATTATAAGCAGAGAGGCCCGATCCGGCAGCGGATCGGGCCTCGTGGGCTAAGAAAGAAGGTCGACTATGACCGGGTGACTGTGTATTGGCCGCACGCCGTGAACTGGATCGTGACGGTGGTGGATGCGGTGCCCTTGGTGACGACGACCGTGAGTGTCCCCGAATCGAACCGAGGCTCGACCGTGCAGCTCGCGTTGTAATGCAACGGATCGCTCGTCGACACGGACAACGAGTAGCTGTTGGTGCCGGACGTCCACGTGGACGACCCGGAGACGCTCCAGTTGCCGCTCGGGAGGGGCGACCCCATCTGGATGGAGCCGGCCTGGTCCGCGACGAAGGTCGCCAGCCATTTGCGGGCGTGCGACGCGGTGGCGCCCGTGGCGAAGGTGTAGTCGGTCTGCATCGTGTCCGTGAGCTGGATCTGGTCCGGGGTGCCGATCACCGACCGGACGCCGTTTTCGACCACGGAGCGGGTGGTCCCCGTTGTCGTGTTGGTGACGGTCCGGGTGAAGGCGTTATTGCGCGTCCGGAACGCCCGGTCGGTGATCGCCGGAGTCGGATCGACGATGTCGATCGAGCCGCTCAGCGTCACGGTGTGCGCGTCGCCGCTGAACGTGCAGCCGGTGAAGTCGATGCGCACCGAATCGGGCACCGGATCCCCGTCGGAGTTAGTCGGCGGGGACGGACTCCGGGTGGGCGTGCAGCTCGCGGACGACGTAGCCATCGCCGGCGCCCCGGGCATGGGGGCCACGGCGAACGGCATGCCGGTCGCGGCATCGAGCGTCGCCCCACCGGCGAGCGAGGCCGCATCGGTCGTGACGACTTCGGCGACGGCGTTGGCCTGGGGCTGCGTGAGAACCGCATTCTGGGGAGACGTCACGGGTGAGGTGGAACACGCGGCGAACAGCGCGATGGTGATGGTGCCGGCGGCCAGCCGCCAGACTTTCCGAGACGTGCGACGCATGCGACGATTCCTCCGACGGGTTCGGGTGCAGGGCGCTGTTCCAGGGACGCCGGTTAGACGGAAGGGCCGTGGCAAGCGTTAAGGGTGTCCAGGGCAGCGCTTCGGATAGAATAAAGACCGCGGAACGAGGCGTGGGGTCACAGTACCGGAGGCGGCGCGGCACGTGTGACGGAGCGCACATTGCGTCCGCCCACCCGTCTAGGAGCCCAGGTACCCCTTCGCCAGCAGTAGCTCTGCGTTGAGAATCGCCGCGCCGGCGGCGCCCCGGATCGTGTTGTGACTCAGCGCGATGAAGCGGTGCCCCAGCACGCCATCGCGGGCAATCCGGCCCACGCTGATGCTCATCCCTCCCCCAGCGTCGCGATCGAGCCGCGGCTGTGGGCGATCGGGCTCGTCGCGCACGAGGATGGGCCGCGCCGGCGCGCTGGGGAGACGGAGCTCCTGCGGCACGCCAGTGAAGGACGCGAACGCCTCGCGCAGCTCCGCCGGATCCGCCGTGCGGTCCAGCTTCACCCGCACCGCCGCCATGTGCCCGTCCACGACGTTCACCCGGTGGCATTGCGCGCTCACGGCAAACCTCGCGGACGTCACGCGACCGGCCTCCAGGGAGCCCAGGATCTTCCGGGTCTCGCGCTCGATCTTTTCCTCTTCTTCCGCGATGAACGGGACCACGTTATCGGTGATGTCGAGGGACGCGACTCCGGGGTATCCCGCGCCCGAGAGCGCCTGGAGCGTCGTGACGACCACCGCCTCGATGCCGAAGCGCGCGGCGAGGGGCGCCAGCGCGAGCGCGATCATCACGGTCGAGCAGTTGGGGTTCGCGACGATGAACCCGCCGCCGGTCGCCTTGCAGGCGTCGAGCAGCGCGAGCTGGTCGGGGTTCACCTCCGGGATCAGCAGGGGCACCGCATCGTCCATGCGGTGCGGCGACGAATTGGTCACGACCCGGTACCCCGCACGCGCGAACCGCGTCTCGACCGACCCGGCGACATCGGATGGAAGGCTGGAGAACACGACGTCGCAATCGAGCGGCGGGTCGGGCGCTTGGACGACGAGGTCGCGCACCGCGTCCGGCACGGCGCCCGGGAGTCGCCAGGCGCAGGCCGCCGCGTACGGCTTGCCCTGCGACCGGTCGGAAGCGGCCAGGGCGGTCACACTGAACCGGGGATGCCGCTCGAGCAGCTGCAAGAAGCGCTGCCCGACGATCCCCGTCGCCCCGAGAATGCCGACCCGAATCTTCCTCATCGCTGCTCCTTGACGCATCTAACGCCCACGGCGAGTATTGAACATACATACAACCGAAGTGGTCGTGGTGAGCGCCCGCGGCGTGGCATTGCGCGGGCTTTTCTGTTTCCCGAAAGAGACGGGGATGCGAGCGAGCGTGACCGTGCGGGTGGCCGGCTCGACGTCCAATCTGGGCGCCGGGTTCGACTGCGTGGGGGTGGCCGTGGGGCGCTGGCTCCGCGTCACCGCCCAGGCCACCGGCGGCGGAAAGCCGGTCGTGATCGAACGCGGCGGGACGCTCCGTGCCCTCGATACCGCGCCCGAGGCGGACCTGCTGTATCGCGGTTTCGCCGCCGCCTGCCGGCAGGCCGGGCGGGAGGTGCCCGGCGGCCTCGCGCTGGCCGTCGACTCCGACATTCCCGTCGCCCGAGGGCTCGGCTCCTCGGCGGCCGCGACGGTCGCGGGGGCCGCCGCCGCCGCGGCGCTGCTCGACCTCGCGCTCGATGCCACGGGACTGGTGGAGCTCTGCAGCGAGCTCGAAGAGCACCCGGACAACGTGGCACCGGCCGTGTTCGGCGGCGCCAACCTCGTGCTGCGGGGACCGGACGGTCTGATCGTGACGCCGCTCCCGATTCACTCGTCGCTTGCGCTCGTGTTCGCAGTCCCGGACTTCACCGTGGAGACGAAGCGCGCGCGCGCCGCGCTGCCGGCCACCCTGCCGCACGCGGACGCGGTACGGGCGGCCGCGAAGAGCGCCGCCCTGGTCCACGGCCTGGCGCATGGCGACGCGCGACTGCTCGCCGCCGGGCTCGACGACGTGCTCCACGTCCCGTTCCGACGCGCGCTCGTGCCAGGGTATGACGAGGTGACGGGAGCGGCGCGGCAGGCGGGCGCATACGGTGCCACGCTCTCCGGGTCGGGGCCGACCATCGTCGCGGTGGTCGGCGCCGACGGGGTGCGAGCCGTGGGCGACGCCATGGTACGCGCCTGGGGGGCCCGCGGCACCAGCGCCCAGACGTTTCATTCCGCCCGCCCCGCCGGCGGCTTCGAGACCGACTGATGCCCGGCGCCCCCCGCTCGCCCCCGCACATCCATAAGTTCGGCGGCGCGTCGCTCGCGAACGCTGCCGGGATAGCGCACGCCGCGCAGATCGTCCTGGGACACCGCCCTGCCTCGCAGGTCGTGGTCGTATCGGCAATGAGCGGCGTGACCGACGCCCTGCTCGATTGCGCCGCGCGGGCGTCGCGCGGCGACGCCGCGCAGGTTCGCGCCGCCGCCAAGACGCTCCGCGCCCAGCACGCCGAGGCCGTCCGCGCTCTGGTGCCCCGAGGCGCCCGGCTCGACGAGCTCGTCGGGATCATCGACGCGGCATTCGCCGAGCTGGAGCAGCTCGCGGGCGGGCTCGGCGTCCTGCGCGAGATCACTCCCCGCACGATCGACTACCTGGTGGCGAGGGGCGAGCGGCTCTCGGCGCAGATGTTCGCTGCCGCGCTCGAAGCGGCCGGCTGCCCCGCTGTCTATGTGGACGCGACGGAAGTGGTCCAGACTGACGGCACGTTCGGCA
>DASQAM010000212.1:0-2054 GCA_035635735.1 Gemmatimonadales bacterium
CGCACCGCACGTCGCACAGAACTTGATCCCCGGATCCACGGGCGAGGCGCAGCGCGGGCAGTTCGGTCCGGAACCGGGAGCCGTGAGTCGGCGGCCGCAGTGCGGGCAGAACGGCTGCAGCCCGCTGGCCCGACCGCCGCAGAAGGGGCAGGAGATCGAGTCACCCTGCTCGCGGGTGACCGCCGTGCGCGCGACGACGCGCGTGCCAGACAGAGACGTGCCCCCCGCCGCCGGCGACCCCCCCCCACTCCCCACCCCACCGCCTGGTGATGCCTCGGCGGTCTTGCGTCCGGTGAATTTGCCCATGGGTTTGCCGCAGTCCATGCAGAACTGCGCGCCGGGGTCGTTCGCCCGGCCGCAATAAGGGCAGGCGGTCACTGGCGGTAGTGCTCCACTGGGCGCAGAAGTTATGGTCTGCCAATCTATTCGGCAAATTGACGCGCTGAAAGGGCCGATGCTACCTTGCGCGTCCTGTGCGACCCTTCGGCGTGTTCCTCGTGAGCGTCGTGACCGGATGCGCCGTCGCGCGCACCGGTACCACACCCGTCGCCGGAGGCGCGGCGCCGTCGCCCGCCGCGCCGGGGCGCGACTCGTTCCATATCACGGTGGTCTATCCCGCCGTCACCGACATCATCCAGTCCCACGACTCGGTGTTCCTGTTGGGCTCGGTGCGAGGTGGGGCTGGCGGACCGGTGCACCTGGGCATCAACGGGCAGTCGGTGCCCGTGCTTCCGAACGGCGCGTGGATCGCCTGGTTGCCGCTGCCCGACGACACCGTCGCGCACTTCCTGATTGCGGCAACCGGAGGGGGGCCCGACTCCAGTCGCTTCGTGTACACCGCCCGCATCGCGCCGCAGTTCCGCCCGCCGCCGGGACGCACCGTGTGGATCGACACGACCAGCTTCACCCCGGCTGGGACGCTCGCACTGCCGCGCGAGGAGGGGATTCCCCTGAGCGTGCGTGCCACGCCCGGCGCGACGGTGCGCCTGCAGCTGCCGTGGGGCTCGAGCGTGCCGCTCGTCCCCGACACGTTGGCGCCCGAGCTCCCCGGGGCCGTCCGCGCCTTCGTCATCGACAGCGAGCCGGGCCGACATGTGCCCGTGGCGGGACGCTACGTGGGCTGGCTGCCGGCGGCGGCGCTGTGTGTGGACGGCCGGACGGCATGTGCCGCGCTCGTGGTGACCGTGGGTGCCGACACGGCCAGGGCGCGCTGGCCGCTCGACGTGAGTGTGGTGGACAGGACCTTCCCGACGGTCGTCCTCCTGGACGACGATACCGCTCACACGGGCACCACCGACAGCCTTACCCCGGGGCGTGCCGTCCCTCACGGGACCTACAACTGGTTTTTTCCGACCGGGACGGTGGCGGTCGAGTCGGCCCGCTGGAACGATCAAGTACGGCTCCAGCTTTCGCGTGCCACGGTTGCGTGGGTCAACGAGGCCGACGTCGTACGGCTGCCGCCGGGCACACCGCCGCCCGGTGGCGTCGTGAGCTCGGTGCGGCTCACCTCCGGGCCGAGATCGGTGACGCTGCGAGTGCCACTGCCCGCGCGCCTTCCCTACCAGATCACGGAGCGGGAGCGGAGCCTTACCGTGCGCCTGTACGGTGGCGCATCCGACATCAACTGGATGCAGTATGGCGAAGGCGGCGGGGGAGCAGCCGGAACCGACCCGCTGGTCACGCGGATGACCTACGCGCAGCCGGCGGCGGACGAGGTGACGATCACGCTCGACCTGGCGCGGCGTGTGTGGGGGTACCGCGCGCGCTTCGACGGTCGAGACCTGCTGCTCGAGGTCCGGCGTCCTCCGGTCATCGATCGCGAGCACCCGCTCCGCGGCCGCACCGTGGTGCTCGACCCCGGTCACCCACCGCTCGGCGCCAAGGGGCCCACGGGATTGTGGGAGCCGGTGGCGACGCTGGCCGTGGCGCTCAAGGCGAAAACGCTGCTCGAGCGCGCCGGCGCGGTCGTGTTCCTCACGCGCACCGACTCGACGCCGATCGAGCTGTACCCCCGCACCCATTTCGCCGAGCTGCACGACGCCGACGTCCTCGTG
>DASQAM010000213.1:0-2485 GCA_035635735.1 Gemmatimonadales bacterium
CGGCGTGGCTACGGACGGCGGCCATCACGCGCTCCTCGAGCGCCGGCGACAGCGTAACCGGCGCGCGGTCCGCCGCGCCCACCAGGCGCAACGCTTCCTTGCCCTCGGCTTGGAGCTCAGGCGGGAGCTCGGCGAGTGACAACTCGCCGTCGAGCAACCGCTTCACCAGGGGATGATAGCCCGCCGTCATAGATGCTCCTTCATCAGCTCCCGCAGTCGGTCGTACGCGCGATGCATCCGCATCTTGAGCGAGGCCACCGTCGCGCCCGTGACCCCTGCGATCTCCTCGTACGCCAATCCTTCCATGTGCTTCAGCACGAAGACCTCGCGCTGCTCCGGGGTCAGGTGCTGCAGCGCCCGCTCCAATGCCTGCGCGCGCTCCACTTGCTCGTATGCGCCGTCCGGCCGGTCGGGCGCCGCAAACATTTCGTCCGTCGAATCGAGCGGCCGTTCCTGTCGCTGCCGGCGTCGTCGCTCCGCGTAGCAGCGGTTCCGCAAAATCAGGAACAGCCACCCCGCAAACTTGTCCGGCTCGCGGCAGTCCGCCAGCCGATCGAACGCCCGCACCAGCGCATCCTGCACCGCATCCTCGGCGACGTCCCGGGAGCCGAGCATGCGCGACGCGTAACGCGCGTAACGATCGCGGTAGCGCCGCACCAAGACGGCATAGCGCTCCACGTCGCCTGCCAGCACCGCCCGCACGACCTCGGCGTCCGTCGCCTCGCCCTCGAAACCCAACAGGACCCCCACCGCCGTAAGTGATGCAGGATGGTAGAGGACCGGGGTGTCGCGGGCAACCAGTCCCAGCCTAAAGAGTCGCAACTGGTAACTTTGGTAACGCCCTGCCCCGTAGCCACTTCCGGTCGTGCGCGTTACCTGGCCCTGGTTTCGACCGTCTTCATAGGGTTATGCCCCACGACACGACCCTAGTGGCGGACCGTCATCTCCTAGACGGTGTGGCGCGCGGCGAGGCGGATGCCTTGCGCGCCCTGCACCAACGTTACGGCGAGAGTATCTACGCGCTCGTCTACGGGATGCTCGTCGACCCGAGTGAAGCGGAAGAGGTGGTTGCCGAGACGTTCGCTCACCTGTGGCGCACGGCCGCGCGGTTCGTCGCCACGACGAACCAGTCGGTGTCGGCCTGCCTCAAGGAGATTGCACGGAGCCGTGCCCGCGGCCTTCTGCTGGCGCGGGAATGGCCTGAACGACCGCGCACTCCGCCCAGGCAGGGCCCGCTTATCACGATGATTGAGGAGGTTGTATGACCAGTAAGCTTCTCGGGCTGGCGGTGACGCTGGGCCTGCCGACAATGCTGGCGGCGCAGACACCGCAGATCCCCAACGAGCACGCGTCCGATCAAGGGAAGGCCATGGTCGCGTTGCATTCCCAAGGTGCCGCGCACCGCGCCACGCACCGCCGCGGCGACGTGGTGACGGTCCCGCACACGCGGAACCCTAACGCGGCGACGCCCGCGGTTCCGGCCACGCCTGCCGTTCCCGGGCATGGCGACGTGCCTACCGTACGCGCCAAACGTGCTACGCCGGCGGTGCCTGCGCACAAGGGCCAATCGGGTAGTCACCGACCCTAGCGGTCGCGAGCGCACTCGCTTCAACTAATACTGTAGGGGCGCAGCTGTTGCGCCCCTACTTGTTTTCCCCCGCTGTTTCCGTCCTCCGCAGCCCGGGCTAGCTTTGCACCGTGAGGCGGGAGATCGTCGTGCTGCTGGTGACGGCGAGTACGCACGCCGCGCCGGCAGCGGCCCAAGTCGATGGGTCCGTCGGCGTGGGTGCGGGTACCGTACGCTATCCCGGAGGTACCAGCTTCGGCTCGGCCATCCTGTCACCCAGCGCGCGCTACACAAGTGCAGCGCTCGTGGCGGATTTTTCCAGTTCGATCGCCTCCCTCCCCGGCGGGGATTGGGCCGGCCTGGGCCTGATGGATCTCTCAGCGGTCACCGCGCCCGCCAGCGGACGCCAGCTCGGCGTCGAAGCGATCTTCGCGGGCACCACGGTCACGGGCGCCGGCCCGACCGCAGCGGCGCACGCGGTCGGAGAGCTGCGCTGGTCCGGAACTACCTGGGGAGCCGAGATGGGTGCCGGTCCCTCCACCGGGTTGATTTCGGGTGCGCCGCCCGTGACGGCTTTCCACACCCGCGCGCGCCTGTGGTGGCGGCCCAGCGGCGGCCAGACCTCGACGACCGTGCAGCTGAGCGTCGAGCCGACTCGCTTTCCCGATGGCTGGTTCACCGACGCAAGTGCGGGCGCCACATTCGAGCGTGGTCAGGCGGTTGTATCGCTCTGGACGACAGCACGCCTCTCGTCCACGTACGCCTCGACCGTGGCGGGCAGCGCTTACCTGCAGGTATTCGTGAGACCACGGGTATCTCTGGAGGTTGGGGGCGGGAGCTCGCTCAGTGAGCCCTACCAGGGGCTCCCCCGCGCTGGGTTCATCACATTCGGCGTGCGATTCCACCGCTCCCCCCGCC
>DASQAM010000214.1:0-15793 GCA_035635735.1 Gemmatimonadales bacterium
CCGCTTCGAGGGCGGCGCTCGAGCTCTGCTCCGCCAGCCGGCGCACCTCCTCGGCCACCACCGCGAACCCCTTGCCGTGCTTGCCCGCCCGCGCGGCCTCGATGGCGGCGTTCAACGCCAGCAAGTTGGTCATGTCGGCCAACTCGCGGATCGACGCGATGAATCCGGTGATGCGCCGGCTCACCTGCCCTAGGCCCTGGACCTTGCTCGAGGCCTCGCTGACGAACGCCTTGAGGGCCACGAGTCGGCCGATCGCGTCCCGGATCTGGTGGCGATTCTTGTTGGCCACCTCGCTCGCGGTGCTGGACGCTTGCGCCGCTTCGGTGCCGTCTTCCGACACCCGCCGCGATACCCGCGCGAGGCTTTCGGTGGCTTCGAGCCCGCCGGAGACTTCGCCTTCTTCCGCCAGCACGCCCTGACGGATCAGGCCGGTGGACTGGGCCACCGCGCTGGCCGCCTCGCGCATCGACGCGGCGGCGCGCGCCAGCGTGGCGAGCTGTTGCGTGAGCGTTTCTACGGTCTCGACCAGCGGCCGGCGGAGCTCGGTGATGTGGATCGCGGTGGCGAGCTGGTTGGCGAACGTGTTGATCGTGATCACGTCCTTCCCCCGGTACACCTTGCGCTTGTGGTGCTCGAGCTCGAGGGTCCCGATCACGTGGTCGCCGAACTTGAGCGGCACCATCACCAGACTCTGCACCACGAGTGGCGCGTCGGCGATGCGTTTGTCGCGCGTCACGTCGTGGATGACGACCGACTCGCCGGTCCGGGCCACCTGCTCGCGCACCGCGGCCGTATCGGGGGTGGGCTCCCCGCGCTCCGCGCGCCCGATTTGCCCGCGATAGGCGAGGCGCAGCGCGCCCTCCTGACGTCGATAGATGCGAAAGTCGCCCCAATCCACCAGGCGATGCGCCAGCCGTTCGATCCGGGCGAACGAGTCCTCGAGGCTGATGTTGCTCGTGATCACCGCTTCCATCGCGTGGATCTTGTTCAGCTCCTCGGCGGCGATCGCCTCCTCGAGCGTATGCTTGAAGAGCAACCCCAGGGCGCCGAGCGCCGCCGCCACGAACACCCACGCGAGCGGCGGCCAATAGCTTACCGTGCCAACGACGATGCCCGTGGCGATGACCGTCGCGCCGTACCCGATGCACTCGTAGCGCAGGATGAGGAGGCGCTCGTCCTGCTCGAGCTTGCCGCGGATGACCAGCGCGAAGTAGAACAGCAGCCGGCTGATGACGAAGTACGCAAGGCAGAAGAAGAACAGCGCAGGCACGAGCTCCACGTGCAATCCGGGCGACGTCACGTTCGAGAGCCGCAGGGCGCCGGCATAGACGCCGTACCCGCCGAGCAGCGCGATCACTTCGCGTCCCACGTTGACCAGCGCCGCGAGGAACATCTTCTTCTGCCACAACCAGTCCGCGCCGAGCACGCCGCCCGCCAACGCGAGCGCCGTCGCGGGCGCGCCGACCACGAGACTCCCCGCCAGCGCCACCAATCCGGTTTGGGTGAGATAGGAATACTTGCTCAGCGGCACCTGCCCGCCGCGCAGCAGCAAGGCGGCGACGAGCAGGCCGAGCATCTCGAGCGGCTGTCCGGTCCAGCGCGGGTCCACAATGAGAGCCGCGGTCAGCGCGACCAACCCGCCGATGGCGAGCGCCCGGCTGTAGATCGTGACCAGGCGGTTCGCGGTCACCCGGTCCCCTCCCGGACGGCGTCCGCGAGCTGGCGGACCAGCCGCTCGGCGGCGCCGACGCCGCCCGCGGCCAACGCATCCACGATGGCGCTGCCGACCACGACACCATCCGCCAACCGCGCCGTGGCGCGCGCCTGGGCGGGCGTGCTGATCCCGAACCCCACCGCGAGCGGGAGCGCGCTCGCCGATCGTACCCGCGCAACGTGCCCGGCCAGGTCCGCGGGCACCTGATCGCGCACGCCGGTGACGCCGAGGCGGGTGATGAGATAGAGGAATCCGCTCGCGCCCTGCACCGCGCGCGCCAGGCGATCGGGTGTCGTCGTGGGGGCGAGCAGCCGGATCAACGCGAGCGGGCTTGCGTGCACCATCGCTTCGAGTTCGGGATCAGCGCCGGCGGGAAAATCGGTGAGGAGGAGCCCCGACACGCCGGCGGCGGCGGCCTCGCGCACGAAGCGCTCGAGCCCAAAGGCCATGACCGGGTTCACATAGGTCATCACCACCACGGGAATCTCGAGCGCGGCGCGGCGGATCTGGTCGAGCACGCGCGGCACCGTCATGCCCTGGTCCAGCGCGGTCTGGGTCGAGCGCTGGATGGTGGGGCCGTCCGCGAGGGGATCCGAGAACGGAACTCCCACTTCCACGAAGTCCGCACCCGCGGCGGCGACGACCCGCAAGGCCTCGAGTGACGCCTCGGGCGTCGGGAATCCCGCGGTCAGGTACGGAATGAGTGCGGCGCGCCGCGTCCCTGCGTTACCCCGGATGGCCCGCCAACGCGCGGCGATCGGGTGCTCAGACAAAGTAGTCGCTGACGCTGATGCCGTACTTGACGGGGTCGGTGACCTTCACGATCGAGCGCGGATGATTGCCTTCGGCGTCGCGTTGCGCGAGGTCGGCGAGGAATCCGGGGTGCTGCACCCCGCCTTCGGGCGTGGTCACGATACGGACGACCGGTCGATGCACGTGGGTGACGTCCGGATTGGCGCTGTGCACGAGGGCCACCTCGTACGTGTCGAGGATGACGCACGTGCCCACGGGGTAGATCCCGATCAAGTTGATGAACGCCTTCACTACGATCTGATCGTAGCCGCGCCGCGGGTTCTCCCACATTTCCTTGAGCACCTGATCCGGCTGGATCGGCACCGTCTGGTAGGCGCGCCGGCTCGTGGCCGCGTCGAACCCATCGGCCACAGCGACGATCTTTGAATAGATGGACAGCTCGCGCGGCCGCAGCGATTTCGGGTAACCGGTGAGGTCGGTCTTCATGTGGTGCTCGTAGGCGACGATCATGCCCCGATAGGGGATCTCGCCGTAGCCGCGCAGCCCGAACAGTGTGAGCACACCGAGCCAAGGGTGCGCTTGCATGATGCGCCACTCTTCGTCGCTCAAGCCCCCCTGCTTATTCAGCACCTCGAGCGGCACGCGTGACTTGCCCACGTCGTGGAACAGGGCCGCCATGCCCAGGTCGTACAGCTGGAGCTTGGTGAGGCCGAGCTTACGGCCCAAGGCGACCGAGAAGATGCAGACGTTGACGGAGTGCGTGAACGTGTACTCGTCGTAGTCCCGCAGCGTGGTGAGGCCCATCAGCGAGGCCTCGTTGTTCAGGACCTGATCCACGATCGCCTGCACGGCGCGCTTCACCTTCTTCACGTTGGCCGTACGGCCCATGCGGATCGAGTTGATGACCTCCTTCGTGACGGCCACCGAGCGCGCGTAGGTGCGTTTCGCCGCCTCCTTTTGCCGCTCCTCGTCCTCGGCGTCCTCGTCGGTCTCGAGGGGGGGCTCGACGCCGATGTGGGTGACGCCCCCGTCCGACAGCTTCTGCGCCAGCTCGAAGACCTTGGTCGCGGTCACCTCTTTCGCCGCATACGACAGCAGCAGCGAGACGAAGATCTGCAGCTGCTTGCGCTCCACGCCCTCGTCGATCCGGACGGCGCCGATGCCGCTTTGCCGCAGCACGCCGAGGATGTGGGAGAACGAGGCGTAGTTGTCGAGATCGAGGCGGAGGCGCGTGGAGTTGACGAAGATGAACTCGCCCTGCAGCCGCAGCTCGATCTCCTTCTCCACGTCCAGCAGGTGCTTCGTCGTGGCGGTCAGATCATCCAGCGCCTTCTGCACCTGGGCGTTCTCGATCGGATAGAGCTTGAGGGAGCGAACCGCCGTGTAGAGCACGACCAGAAAATCCCGCCCCGCGTGGCGCAGGAACCCGTCCGTGGTCTGGACGGTCTCGGCGATCGAGCCCTTGGGCGGACCGCCGGCGGTCATGTGCCGACCTCGCGCAGGGCTCGGGTGACCGCGTTGCGCACCAGCGGATCCTTATCCTGCGTGGCTCGCTCGAGCACCGCCCGAGCCTCCGGCGTGCGGACCTTGCCGAGCGCCATCGCCGCGCAGGCGCGGGTCTCGGGGTCTTCCTTCCGTGTCAGCAGCCCCTTGGCGGCGAGCATCTTCTCGAGCGCGGAGATCCCCTTGGGGCCCACGAGCGCCCCGAACGCTTCGAAGAACGCCATCTTCTCGGTCAAATCGGCGTTCCGGAGCTTGGAGCCCGTGACCATCGACTCGATGCGCGCCGCCGCGTTGCGATAGCCGCGGGATCCGAGAAACCGGACGGCGGCGATCCGCACATCCCGGTCGCCATCGTCGATCGCTTTCTCCAACAGCCGCATCGCCGAGGGGCTCGAGATGGCCGTGAGCGCCTCGACCACCGCGAGCTTGAGCGCACGATCCTCCGACGCGAGCAGGCGCTCCATGCCTTCCGGTGCGCCCGGGAGCTTCAAGCGCCCCGCGAGCTTGACCATCTCGAGCTGGGCGGCGCCGTCCTCACTGGCGAGGGCCTTGAGTACCTCGGCGGCGTTGGCCTGCGCCAGCCGGGCCGCCGACCCCTGGATGAGGTCGCGCACGTATGGATCATGCAGCTTCGCGATCCACACCATCAGCGTCGAGAGCGCTTCGGGTCGGAGCTCTTGGAACAGCTCGGACAAATCCTCTTCGGTGGGGTGGACCGCGGATTCGTCGAGCGCCTGCAGGAGCTGTGACAGCGAATCGCTCTGCGACAGCCTGGTCGGGAGACCCTCGAGGGCCTGGCGGTGCTCGGGGATGAGTTCGCGCGCGCGCTGCAGAATGGCACGCGACTCACGGAGAATGAGTGCGACGGAGCGGAAGTCGGCGGCGCCGAGCAGATACGGGATGAAGTTTTCGACGATCGAAATGAGCTCGGCTCGGACGGTGCCATAGGTCTGCAGCTCGAGCAGATCGAACAGCATGGAGAGGACGTTACGGCGCAGGTCCTGCGAGTACTCCCGCTCCACGTCCTTCTTCAGGTATGCGACCTCGTTGTCTTCCAGAAAGTAGAGCGTGGTGTCGAAGTCGTCGATCGAGACCAGGCCCTCGCGCTTGGGCGGCGCCTCCGCCTCCACCGCGTGGCGCACGTCGGTCGGCGGCGCCGACGTGATGGTCTCGCCCGCTTCGATCGGCGCCGCGTTCTCACTGACGAGCTCGCGGAACGTGTAGCTGACGAACTGAAAGTCCTGTGCCCAGAGCAGCGTGAGCAGGTCGTCGGCGGCGTCGGCCTGGAGATTACGCGCGCGCTGCAACACGCCCAGGAAGCTCACGATCTCCGCTTCCTCGACGCCGGGCTTGAACGCGAGCGAGCGGACGCCGTCCTTGTAGAGCGTCCAGGCGATGCTCTCGCCGCGCTGCTCCTGACTGTAGACGACGTTGTCTTCCCAGCGCAGCTCGGTCTCGCCCACGTCGAACACGAGATCGTCGGTCGCCTGCCAGATTTGGCGGAACGACCCCCGGATGTTGTCGACGGCGCGTTGATACACCGGATTGTTCGGCAGATAGAGCTGGGTGGCCCGGATCCCCTTCGACAGGACCAGCAGCAGTTCTTCGACCTGCTGCGGCGGCAACGCCAGCTCGGGTACGGGCGGGTTGGTCAGGTGGCGGCTCCCGTGAGTTCCGCGACCATGGCGACGTCCTTGTCGCCCCGGCCGCTCAGGTTCAGCAAGACGATATCGCCCGCGCGCCACGCCCCGCGGTGCGCCAGCACCCAGGCGACGGCGTGGGCGCTCTCCAAAGCCGGCAGGATCCCTTCGAGTCGGGACAGCGAGGCGAAGGCCTCGAGCGCCTGCCGGTCGGTTACTGCTTCATACAATACCCGACCGCTGTCCTTCAGGTAAGCGTGTTCGGGCCCGACCCCCGGATAGTCGAGGCCGGCGGACACGCTGTGTGCTGGCTGGACCTGCCCGTCGGCGTTCTGGAGCAGGTAGCTCAGGCTGCCGTGAAACACACCCGGCCGCCCGCGCCCCAGCGACGCCGCGTGATGACCGCTCTCGAGCCCCTCCCCGGCCGCTTCCACCCCGACGAGCGCTACGTCACGGTCGTCGAGAAACGCCGCAAAGATACCCATCGCGTTCGAGCCGCCGCCGACGCAAGCGACCACGGTGGTCGGCAGCTTGCCCCAGCGCTCGAGCGCCTGGGCCCGTGCCTCGCGGCCGATGATCGACTGGAAATCGCGCACCAGGCGCGGGAACGGATCGGGACCCACCACGGAACCGATGATGTAATGCGTGGTGGTCACGTTCGTGACCCAGTCGCGCAGCGCCTCGTTGGTCGCGTCTTTGAGCGTACGCGTGCCCGACGTCACGGGCACCACCCGCGCCCCCATCAGCTCCATGCGGTACACGTTCAAGCGCTGGCGCCGCATGTCCTCTTCGCCCATGTAGACGACGCATTCGAGGCCGAAGCGCGCGCACACTGTGGCCGTGGCCACGCCGTGCTGCCCTGCCCCCGTTTCGGCGATGATGCGGCGCTTCCCCATCCGGCGCGCGAGTAGGGCCTGCCCGAGCGTGTTGTTGATCTTGTGCGCCCCCGTGTGGTTCAGGTCTTCGCGCTTCAAGGCGACCACCACCCCGGCTCCCACCTGTTCCCCGAGGCGCGGCACCTCGGTCAGCGGCGTGGGCCGACCCACGTAGTCCTTGAGCAATGCGTTGAGCTCCGTCCAGAAGCTCGGATCGCGCTTCGCTGCCTCGTGCACACGATCGAGCTCCTCCAGGGCCGCCATGAGCGTCTCGGGGACGTAGCGGCCGCCGTAGGGGCCGAAGCGACCGGGGTCGCGCGTGCGGGTATCAGATGCCAAGCGAACCTCCGACTGGCTTCACCGTCCCCTCCCCTCTCGCCGCACGCCCGTCAGCTCCCGCACAGCTCGTTCTGGATCGGCATTCCCGGCCACCGACGTGCCCACCAGCACGAGGTCGGCCCCGGCTGCGGCCATGCGTTCCACGTCCGCGCGCGTCGCGATCCCGCTCTCGGCGATCACGGGTACACCGCCCGGGACCAGCGCCACGAGCTGCTCGGCGCGGCCGAGATCCACCGCGAATGTGGCGAGGTCGCGGCTGTTCACGCCCACGGCGGTCGGGTCCACGCCGAGCGCCAGCTCGAGCTCGCCCGTCGAATGCACCTCCACCAGGACTCCCAGCCCCTGGTCGCGCGTGGCGCGGGCCAGCGCCCGCAAGCCATCGGACGTGAGCGCTCGCACGATCAAGAGCACGGCGCTTGCGCCCGCGGCGCGCGCTTCATACAGCTGCAGCTCGTCCAGGATGAAATCTTTGCGCAGCACCGGCACTGGGACGGCGCTCGCGACCTGGGCAAGGTCCTCGAGCGAGCCGCCGAAGTGCAGCTCGTCGGTCAGGACCGAGATGGACACGGCCCCGCCCCGGACATACGCCCGCGCATGCGCTACCGGATCGAGATCTTCGCGAATCGCGCCCGCCGACGGCGAGCGACGCTTGACCTCGGCGATGACTCCGACCTCCCGACCTTCCAGGGCACGCGCGAACGGGCGGGGATCGGGCGTCGCTCGAGCCCGGCGCTCGAGCTCCCGCGCCCGCGACCGCAGGCTCGCGACCCGGTCGCGGGTGGCCGAGAGAATGGCGTCAAGCCTGGTTTCCGGCACGCTTGCGTTCGGTCGATTTTCGGGTAGATTTGGCTTCGGTTTCCCTTCGGGATACATTGTGCCGCTTACACGCCGTCAGCGCGAAATCCTCGACTTCATCTCCGCTCAGATCAGCGCGCAGGGCTACGCGCCGAGCTTCGAGGAGATCGCGGAGCGCTTCTCGTTCCGCTCCCTCGCCACGGTCCACGAGCATCTGACCAACCTCGAGCGCAAGGGGTACATCCAGCGCGCGCACAACGAGAGTCGTGGCATCGAGGTCGTGCCGCCGCGTGGCCAGACCGGGGCCACCGATCTGCCGCTGCACGGCCTGGTCGCTGCCGGCGCACCCATCGAGGCGGTGAGCGGCACGGACACAATCGCGGTACCCGACGAGCTGATTCCCCGCCGTGGCCGGAGCTACGTCTTGAAGGTACGCGGTCAATCGATGATCGACGAGCACATCAAGGACGGCGACTTCATCGTGGTCCACGAGCGGAACCAGGCCGACAACGGCCAGACGGTGGTCGCGCTGGTGCACGGCTCGAGCGCCACGGTCAAGCGGTTCTATCGGGAACCGGGCGGGTGGATCCGGCTCGAGCCCGCAAACCCCACCATGACGGCGCTCCGCGTCAACGAACGCGACGTCGTGGTCCAGGGCGTGGTGGTCGGCGTCATCCGGAAATACTAGTCGCGCGGCGCAGGCGCTCGAGGGCGTCTCGACCCTTGCCGGCGCGGACCACCTCCCGCGCCCGCGCCACGCCCTCGGCATACGACCCGGCCAGCCCCGCGACGTAGATCGCCGCGCCCGCGTTGAGCAGCAGAGCGGCCAGCCCGGCGAGGTCCTCGCGCCCGTCGCCTAGCAAGCGCTCGATGCGCGCTGCGTTGGCCGGAGGCTCCGCGCCCGAAAGCCCGGTCACGTCGTCGACCGCGAGTCCGTGGTCTGCCGGATCGACCTCCCACCTGCTCACGATCCCACTCCGTACCTCCCACACGTCCGTGATGCCCTGCGGCGCGATCTCGTCCATGCCGACCCGGCCGTGGACCACGAGCGCGTGGTCGACTCCAAGCCGTGCGAGCGCACCCGCCATGAGCGGGGCGCGGTCCGCGTCCGCGACCCCCACGACTTGCCGTCGGACGCCCGCCGGGTTGGCGAGCGGCCCGAGGAGGTTCATCACGGACGCGACCGCGAGTTCGCGGCGCACCGGCCCGGTGTGCTTCATGGCGGGATGAAAGGTCGGGGCGAAGAGGAACGTGACGCAGGCTTCCCGCAGCACGCGCGCTGCGTCGGCTGCGTCGAGGCTGATGCGCACGCCCAGCGCCTCGAGCACGTCGGCCGAGCCGCACTTGGACGTGAACGATCGGTTGCCGTGCTTGGCCACGACCGCCCCGGCCCCGGCGGCGACGAACGCGGCGGCGGTCGAGATATTGAAGGTGGGGACCGCTCCCCCGCCGGTGCCGCAGGTGTCCACGAGGTGGGCGCCGTTTGCCTCCACGCGCACCATCGCGTCGCGTAGCGCCCGGGCGGCGCCCGCCACCTCTTCCGGGGTCTCGCCTTTCACCCGCAACCCCATCAGCAGGGCGGCGATCTGGGCCGGCGTCGCTTCGCCGCGCATCACGACGCCGAACGCCTCGGTAGTCTGCGGCTCACTTAGGGACCGGCGGTCGGCGAGGGCGGCGATCGCTTGCTGCAGCGGGGAGGGTACGGAGTGGGACGGCGCGGGCACGGGGCTCGGAGTTTCGGGCCTGCCAAAGCTACCCCGAAAAATCGCGTTTTGTCAAATGCCACAACGGGTTGCGTGCCTTGATTGACCCCCCGCTTCAGCCTATCTTTCGGGCGTGACGAGCCGGCCCTACCTCGCCGTTGTGCAGTACGACGGGGCGGAATTCGCGGGCTGGCAGCGGCAGCGGGACGGGCGCACCGTGCAGGCGGAATTCGAAGCCGTGCTGGAGCGGCTCATGGGTCGCCGTACTGCCGCGACCGGCGCGGGACGCACCGACACGGGCGTGCACGCGCTGGGCCAGGGCGTCGGGTTTCTGGCCGACGGGCGCTGGGCGGAGGATGTGCCGGGGCTGTACCGGGCCCTCAATGCCCTGCTGCCACGGGACATCTGGGTAGAACGGGTGAGCGCGATGCGACCCGGGTTTCACGCGCGCAACAGTGCGTTGGCGCGGCGCTACCGCTACCTGATCGGGACCGACGACGCGGCCCGCTCGCCGTTCCGGCGCCCGTACGAATGGGCCTTCGGACGCTCGCTCGATGTCGCGCTGCTCTCGCGCGCGGCCGAGCTGCTCCTGGGGGAGCACGACTTCCGTGGCCTTGCCGCGACCGGCGCGGGCTCGGGACGACCCCACTATCGCAGCCGCGTGGCGCTCGCCGAGTGGGCGCCGCGGACTGACGGAGCGGGGGTGACGTTCGCGATCGAGGCCGACCGATTCCTGCATCGGATGGTGCGCTTTCTCGTGGGCGCGATGGTCGACATCGCCCTGGGTCGGCGCGCGCTCGACGATCTTCCCCGGCTGCTCACCGCGACCGACAACCAGGCGGCCAGCCCGCCCGCCCCGCCCCAAGGACTCTACCTCGTGGCGGTGCGTTATCCCGCTGACCTCTACGCCGAGGCGTCTAGCCGATGAAGTTCTTTCTCGATACCGCAAGCCTCAAGGACATCAGCTGGGCGACCCAGGCCGGGTTGATCGACGGGATCACCACCAACCCCTCGCTGCTCGCGAAGCAGGCGGGTGACCTGGACCCCCGCGACGTCCTGAAAGAGATCTGCTCCCTGGTCGAAGGCCCCGTCTCGGCCGAAGTCGTCGCGGTCGACGCCGACGCCATGGTTCGCGAAGGGAAAGAGCTCGCCAAGATCGCGGACAACATTGTCGTGAAGATCCCGATGCTCGAGGCGGGCATGATCGCGGTGCGGCGCCTCGCCGAGGCGGGCATCAAGACCAATGTCACGTTGTGCTTCTCGAGCGTGCAGTGCCTGATCGCGGCGAAGGCGGGCGCGGCGTACGTCAGCCCCTTCATCGGGCGCCTCGACGATGTGGGCCAGGAGGGGATGGATGTGATCCGCGAGGCGCGGGTGATGTTCGACAACTACCAGATCGCCACCGAGATCCTCGCCGCCTCGATCCGGCATCCGCGGCACGTGGTGGAGGCGGCCATGATCGGCGCCGACGTGGCCACGCTGCCCCCCGACGTCCTGAAAAAGCTGTTGCTGCATCCGCTCACCGATCGGGGGCTGGAGCAGTTCCTGGCCGACTGGAACAAGGTGGCGGCACGCGCGAAGGCCTCGGTTTGACGTACAGCTCACCCCTGTCCCAGCGCTACGCCTCCCCGGCGATGCAAGCCCTGTGGGGGGAGCGGCGGCGGATCGGGCTGTGGCGCCGGCTGTGGCTCGCCCTCATGGAGGTCGAGCGGGAGCTGGGCCTCGAGATCCCTGACCGGGCGCTCGCGGAGCTGCGTGCCCACCTGGACGAGGCCGATCTCGATCGCGCGGCGGAGCACGAGAAGCGCATCCGCCACGACGTGATGGCACACATCCACCATCTGGGCGAGCAGGCGCCGGCGGCACGGCCCTTCATCCACCTCGGCGCGACGAGCGCCTTCGTCACCGACAACACCGACCTCGTCCTGATGCGCGAGGGGCTGCAACTGCTGCTCGGCCGGGTGGCGGCCGTGCTGGTCGCGCTCGCCAAGCCCGCGCGCCGCTATCGCGATGTAGCGTGCCTCGCCTACACGCATTTCCAGCCGGCTCAGCTCACCACCGTCGGAAAGCGGATCACGCTTTGGATGCAGGAGCTGCTGTTGGACGCCGAGGAGGTGCTGCACCGGCTCGAGACCCTCCAGTTCCGCGGCGTGAAAGGGACTACGGGAACGCAGGCCAGCTTCCTGGAGCTGTTCGACGGGGACGATGACAAGGTGCGCGAGCTGGACGCCCGCGTGTCGCGACGCATGGGCTTCACGCGGGTGTTCCCGATCACCGGCCAGACGTACACGCGCAAGCTCGACGCCCAGGTGCTCGCGGTCTTGGCGGGGATTGCCCAGTCGGCGGCCAAGTTCGCGACCGATTTGCGCCTGTTGCAGCACGAAGGCGAGATGCTCGAGCCGTTCGAGAGCGATCAGGTGGGGTCGTCCGCGATGGCGTACAAGCGGAATCCGATGCGCGCCGAGCGGATGACGGGCCTCGCACGCTTCGTCATCGAGCTCGAAGGGAACGCCTGGCACACCGCGGCGGAGCAGTGGCTCGAGCGCACGCTGGACGACAGCGCCAATCGCCGGCTCGTCATTCCAGAGGCGTTTCTGGCCAGCGACGCGATCCTGGTGCTCGCCACCAACGTCGCGGCCGGGCTCGAGGTGCGCGAGCCGGTGATCGCACGCCACGTGGTCGCACAGCTGCCCTTCCTTGCCACCGAGCGACTGCTGATGCGCGGCGTGAAGGCGGGCGGGGATCGCCAGCGGTTGCACGAGGTGATCCGCACCCACAGCCTCGCCGTGGCGCAGGCGGTCGCCGAGCAGGGGGCGCCGAACGATCTGCTCGAGCGGCTCGCTCGCGACCCGGCGTTCAAAGCCTTGAAGATCGCCGTCCGCCCGGAGGAGCTCGAGCCGGCAGGCTACGTCGGCCGCGCACCGCGTCAGGTGGACGAGTTCCTCGAGCACGTCCTCCCCGACCTGCTCCGCCGGGTCGAGGCCGTAGCGCCGGCCGCGGCCGCCGCCGAGGTCACGGTATGACGCTTCCGCTCGTCGCCAGCGCCCTTCCCCTCCCGCTGCTCCGCCGTGGCAAGGTCCGCGAAGTCTACGAAGTGGATCGCGAGACGCTCCTGCTCGTGGCGAGCGACCGTGTGAGTGCGTTCGACGTGGTGCTGCGGGAGCCGGTTCCCCACAAGGGTGCCGTGCTGACCCAGCTGAGCGCGTTCTGGTTCGAGCGGCTCGCGACGGTGATCTCGAGCCACTTTCTCTCCGCCGACGCGGACGAAATCGTGGCACGGATTCCGGCGCTTGACGCGTTCCGCGTCGCGCTGGTGGGCCGCTCCATGCTCGTGCGCCGTACCACCCCCGTGCCCTTCGAGTGCGTGGTGCGCGGGTACATCACCGGCTCCGCCTGGGCCGAGTACCAGAAGTCCGGCACGCTCGCCGGCGAGCCGCTGGCGCCGGGACTGGTGGAGAGCGCCCGGATCGACCCGCCGATCTTCTCGCCCGCGACCAAGGCCGATGTGGGGCACGACGAGAACGTCACGTTTACGCACGTGGTGAAGGCCCTCGGCCGCCCGCTCGCCGAACAGCTCAAGCGCGCCAGTCTGGGCCTGTACGAGGCGGGTCGCGGCTACGCGGCGCCACGGGGCATCATCATCGCCGATACGAAGTTCGAGTTCGGCAGCACGCCCGACGGTCGCCTGCTCGTGATCGACGAGATGCTCACGCCCGACTCCTCGCGGTTCTGGCCCGCCGACCGCTACGCGCCCGGCCGGAGCCAACCGAGCTTCGATAAGCAGCCGTTGCGGGACTATCTCGCGGGCCTGAAACAGGAGGGCCAGTGGGACGGCAACGCACCGCCGCCACCCCTGCCACGTGAGGTCGTGCAGGCGACGAGCGAGCGGTACTTGGAGGCGTATCGACGGATTACGGGTCGGACCCTGGAGATGGGATGAGGGTGGCTCCCGAGGGCTGGCCCTTCATCCTTCCCGGCTGGGTGCTGGTCGTGCTCGGCGCCTGGGTGGCGCGCGGGTCGCCCTGGGTGTGGGTACCGGAGGTCGTGCTGTTTCTGCTTGCGGTCTGGCTGCTGGTCTTCTTCCGCGACCCGTCTCGCATCGGGCCGCGCGGCGAGCAGTACGTGATCGCGCCGGCGGACGGCAAGATCGTGGACGTGCAGATGGTGGATGAGCCGATGTATCTCAAGACCCAGGCGACTCGGATTTCGATCTTCATGAGCGTATTCGACGTGCACGTCAATCGCTACCCCGCGACGGGGACGGTCGAGCTGGTGCGGTACAATCCCGGTCGGTTCCTTCACGCGGCCTCCGACAAGGCCAGTCTCGAAAACGAGCAGGCGTCGGTCGGGCTGCGCGGCGCGCGCGGCCCGCTACTCGTCCGGCAGATCGCGGGGCTCATCGCACGGCGCATCGTGACCGATGGCGCGGCCGGCGCCCGCGCGATGCAGGGAGCGCGGATGGGCATCATCCGGTTCGGCTCCCGCGTGGATGTGTTCGTGCCCGCCGCAGCCCGATCGACGCTCAGGGTGGCCGTGGGCGACCGCGTGCAGGCTGGGGCGACGGTGTTGGCGGAGTACGCACCGTGAAGCCCTTCCCCCGCCCCAGCATGCGGCGCGTCGTGATCGTCGTACCGAGCCTGTTCACGCTGTTCAATCTGTTCTTCGGCATCTGGTCCATGGTACTGGCGTCGCGCGGGGAGTTTTATCGCGCCGGCTGGTACATCTTCTTCGCCGGCGTCCTCGACGCGCTCGATGGCCGGGTGGCGCGGCTGTCGCGCACCGGCACGCGGTTCGGCGCGGAGCTCGACAGTCTGGTGGACGTGGTGAGCTTCGGGGTGGCGCCGGCCTTTCTTATCTACCAGCTCGAGTTCGCGACCGGCGGCCAGGCGGAGTGGATCTTCTGCTATTTCTACGTCATGGCGGCTGCCATCCGGCTCGCCCGCTTCAACATCACCCAGGCGGGGCGCGCCAAGCGCTACTTCATCGGGCTGCCGTCGCCGGCCGCCGGTATGACGCTCGCCACTTTCTTTCCATTCACGACCACGGACCTGTATCAGCACGCGTTCCGCTTCCTGCCCCGCCACCACCTGATGCAGCTGCTGATGATCCTTCTCACCATCCTGATGGTGAGCAACGTGCGCTACGCGACGATGCCGCGCGCGGGCCTCCGGACGCTGAAGGGGCTCTTGGGGCTCGCGACCATCCTGTTTATCCTCATCTTCGGCATCCTCGAGCACGACGCGTTCTTCTTCCCCCTGGGGATCACCTACATAGTGTACGGCATTCTGCGCGCGACGCTGCTCGGCTTCTTCTTCGAGGAGGACGACGACGACACCGACATCGCGGGCCCGATCGTGATCGCCGACGGCGCCGCGGTGAGCGAGGTCTTCGGGCCGCCGCCGCGCGGGATCGCCCCGCGCGAGCGGGAACGCGGAGGCCAGGGGTGAGCGCGTTCCGAGTCGAGGTGCGCGTGATGCCCCGCGCCGCGCTGCTCGATCCCCAGGGCCAGGCGGTGGAGCACGCGTTGCACGCCCTCGGCTTCGGCGACGTCGCCCGGGTGCGCATGGGCAAACATCTGGTGCTCGAGGTGAAGGCGGCGTCGCGCGACGAAGCCCTGGCCCGCGCGCGGGTGATGTGCGACCGGCTGCTCGCGAACCCCGTCACCGAGGACTACGACCTGGCCGTGGACGGAGGGGCCGAGCGATGAAACGCGTCGCGGTGATCGTGTTTCCCGGGTCCAACTGCGACGCGGAAACACTGGCGGCGGCGCGCGCGGCGGGGTCCGATGCCTACTTCGTGTGGCATCGCGACACCGATCTGCGGCAGGCCGACGTGGTGATCCTCCCGGGCGGGTTCAGCTACGGCGACTACCTGCGCTCGGGCGCGATCGCCCGCTTCTCGAACATCATGCGCGCCGTGACCGAGCACGCGCGCGCCGGCGGCGCGGTGCTCGGCATCTGCAACGGCTTCCAGATCCTGTGCGAGGCGGGGCTGCTACCTGGTGGCTTGATGCGTAATGCCCGGCTGCGCTTCCTCTCCCGGCCGGTGTGGGTGCGGGTGGGGCAGACCGACACCCCGTTCACCTGTCTGTACGAAAAGGGTGAGGTGCTCGAGATCCCGGTGGCGCACGGCGACGGGCGGTACGTGGTGGATGCCCGGACGGCCGCCGAGCTCGAGGCGACGGACGGTGTGGTATGGCGTTACGTGCGGGACAACCCGAACGGTTCGGTCAACGAAATCGCCGGCGTGACGAACGCCGGCCGGAACGTGGTGGGGATCATGCCGCACCCGGAGCGCCGCGACGCGCCGGCCTTGGGCGGCCAGGACGGAGCCCGTGTCTTTCACTCGATGGAGGCTCGACATGCGACGCAGCACGCTGCTGATGTGCGCGCTGTTGACGATCGCCACCTCAGGGTGTAAGCAGATCAACGAGCAGGTGCAGAAGATCAAGGACAAGATCGCGGCGGCGCG
>DASQAM010000215.1:0-1846 GCA_035635735.1 Gemmatimonadales bacterium
TAGTAGACCAGCACGAGCAACGCGAACCCCGTGAGCCAGGTAGCGTACGCCTCCCACTTGAACCAGTGGAGCGTGCGCGGGAGCTCTCCGGGAGCGACCGAGTACTTCACGACGCGGTAAAACCCGCCGCCGTGCACCGACCAGAGCTCGCCGGCGACGCCGGACTCCCGCCGCTCGGGCGGGGGCGGGGCGAGCCGGCTGTTCAGCCAGTTGAAGTAGAACGACGTGCCGATCCAGGCGACGCCGGTGATCACGTGGGCCCAGCGCAGCGCGAGGTTGAGCCACTGCTCGAGGTGGGCGCTCACGGGGGGGGCGGCTCAGCTGCCGCGGTAGGTTGTGTAGCCGAACGGGCTGACGAGCAGCGGGACGTGATACTGCTCGGCATCGCGAATCTCGAACACGATCTCGACGAACGGATGGAACGGCGCGACTCCCAAGGCCGCGAAGTACGCCCCCGTGTCGAAGCGCAGGCGGTATGTACCGGCGGCGGACTTCAGGTCTTCCGGGAGCAGATTTGCGACGCGCCCGTTGGTGTCGCTCCGACTCGTGGCGAGCTCGGCCCAACCGTCGCCCGCGCGGCGCGCCAGCCAGACCGCGACGCCCGCCGCGGGCCGCCCCCGCGCGATGTCCAGGATGTGGGTCGTAATGCCGCTCATGAGGCCACCAGTCTGTCGAGTCGGAGCCGCGTGATCTTCGCCTGTTCTCCCGCCGCGACGCGCAGCTCGGTGGCCGGATCGTTCGTGAGCCGACCGCGCAGCGCGCCGAGCATTTCGTCTGCTGTCTTGCCCGTGGCCGAGATCAGGAACACGTGCCCGAACCGCTCCTCGTACGTGACGTTCCCTTGCGCCAGCGCGGCGAGCGTCCCCTCGGCCGCGCCCGCCGCTCCCGCCTGCTCCCGCCGCGCCCAGTCCATCCCAGCTCCCACCCGGGCGCCGATGCGGGGGTGCGCGGCGAACGCCTCGAGCCAGTCCGCGCGCCCGAGTCCCCACCACAGCCGCTCCGCTGTCGCCAGCAGCTCGGCGTCGCTCGCGAACGGGCGCGCGGCGAGCATCGCGTCCATCCACTGCCGCGCCCCGCAGCACCGGCCCAGCGCGGACCGCGCCGCGGCGACGGGGAGCGAGTTCAGATACGCGGCCGGTGTCATACCGGTCTCCCCCAGACCCGCAGCCGCGCCACCCCGCCATCCGGAAAGATGTTCAGCCGCACGTGAGTCAGCGGGTCGCGCTTCCCCGGCGGCACGGCCAGGCGGTGACGCGCGTTGGCCCGCAGCGTGGTACGGGCTACGAGCTCGCGCCAGAGCGCATCGTCCGCCGGCGGGGCGCCGCTTCCCGCGACATCGCATCCCTCGAGACTCGCGCTTTCGGGGAAATTCCCCTTGAAGTGGGTCGTGTCCAGATCGACGTGCTCGACCACGCCGCGCCGCCCGAGGCGCAACACCACCCAATCGTGACCGGGGCCCCGCCGGCGGCGCGTCTCCCAGCCGTCGCCCATGTCGCGGGACGGTCCCGGCATGATCAGGTTCAATGGCTCGCTGAAGAATTGATCGCTCGTGGCGAGCGGCACGCCGCCGTGCTCTACTGCGACGAGGTCCACGGCACGCCGCGCCGCGGCGATCCTTGGCCATTCGGGGCGCGCCTCACCCCAAATGCGCAGCCGCGCCACGCCGCCGTCCGGATAGATCTTGAGCCGCACGTGCGTGTACGCTGCGTCACTCGCGACGCCAAACTCGTTCTCGGTGTCGCCCGCGAGCGCCGAGCGCGGCAACAGCTCCACGAACGCGCGGTCCAGCGCGCGCAGCGCTCGAGCGCTCCGGGCGGGTGCCCCCGTGAGCTGCGCCACGTCCAGC
>DASQAM010000216.1:0-2786 GCA_035635735.1 Gemmatimonadales bacterium
TGGACGGTGATCAGTACGTCAGGTCGAGGCGCGCGGTCCAATAGCGCGGCAACGGCTGCGTGAACAGGTCTTCGAACACGGCGCCTTCGGTGCCGTGCGCGTTGACTTCGGGGTCGAGGCCTTTGTAGCTCGTCAGGGTCAGCAGATTGCGACCCGCCAAGGTGAAGGTCATTCCCGCCGCGCCGAGGTGACCAGCCCAGGTCGCGGGCGCGGTGAAGGCAACGGAGAGCTCGCGCAGCTTGAGAAAGCTCGCGGATTCCACCCATCCAGCCGGCGTCCCCGCTTGCCACGCGGCCAACGGCACCTGATCCGCGAGCGGCGTGGAAGGATCGCTGGACGCCCGACAGGTCCCTCTGATGCACCGAACCTCTTCGGTTCCGTTCAGTTGACTATTCCCACCCCGGTATTCCAGGAGCCCGGCGATGCGGAAGCGGTGACGCAGAGTGAGGGCGCTGCTCAAGGATGCCCCCTGCGTCGGGAATGGTGTGCCGAGGAAAGCCCGTTCTGCGGCAACCTGCACCTCGGTGGGGGACACCAGGCCGTCCCCGTTCGCATCCGCATATCCGATGATGGGATTCCCAACGTAGCTGCCGAGTGGAAGACCAGATTCCGCCGTCTGGAACACGCCGCCGCCGCCGGTGAAAATAATAGTCGACACCGACCCCGCCATCGCGACCCGGTTGCGATTCCCCCACGCCGACAGCCCCACGCTCCATGCGAGGTCCGGCAGCTCGACCAGGCTCGCCGTCAGAGACAACTCGATTCCCTTGTTGGTGACGCTACTCTCATCGAGGACGTCAGGGCCGGGCGATCCCGGAAATGCGAACACCGAAATCACGTTGGATGTGCGCTTCCTGTAGATCGTACCGCTGAACAAGACTCTGCCGTTGAGCAGTTCGGCATCCGCCCCTGCCTCGAGCTCGCTGCTGCGCTCGGGCCGCTGACCAACGATCACCGCCTCGCGGCCGGCCGTGCCGTACGCCGCCCGGAGGCGCCAGCCGCTCAGGGGGAAGCCGCCGGAGGGGACGGGCCCGCGCCAGGACAATCCCAGGCTCGGGTAAACGGCTGCCGGGTCGTCCACGTGGAATCGTGTGGTCGCATCGCGTCGCAGGCCGGCCGTCAGGAACAGCCGGTCGTGCCAGGCGAGCTGTTGCTGCAATAGGAGGCCGAAAGTGGACGTGACGGCCCGCAGTTGCTGCTGACGGATACTGATCAAGCCCCCGAAGACGGACGCCGCGCTGTCGAACAAATCGACGGTGTTCCTGAAGTAGTGCACTCCGGCCGTGGTGCGCATCGAGAGGCCCGGAGACACCTCGTACATCCCCGTCGCGGTGAGCGTGCCGGTGAACCGACTATCGCGCCGCCGGCCCTCCGCCACAGAGGAGAACCCCAGGCTCGCGTTGGGTCCCTCCCCGGGGCGCTGCACCTGACCGTCGTGCTGATCGGTGTGATCGAGACCGGCCACGGCGCGCACACTGAGCTGGGCGAGGGGGCGCCACGCGGCGGCGAGATTCCCATTCACCCGTTCGACGTGCTGAGATGTAGTGACCTGGAACAGCTCACCCGGAAGGAATGTGCCCCAGCCGCCGCGAGTGGAATCGCCGCCGAGCAGACCGCTCGAGAGAATGCCGGGGCCGTTGTCGTTGCTCGGCAGGCGCAGGTTGCTCGCGAAGTAGCCCGCGTTCACCGTGAGATCCGCGCGGTCCCCGCTCAACAGCTGTCCGCTTCCCCGCAGGTCGGTACGCTGCTGATAATTGGGGTTCAGCACGTCGGCGCGCAGACCACCGGTAGTTGCGAGCCGGGCTTGCTCGCCACCGGGCAGCCCGTATACGCCGCCGAACCCATCCCATTGAGCAGCCACCGAGTATCGCTTCGAGGTACTCCCACCGGACGCGCTCACGCCGTACTGCCGCAGGTATCCATGGCGGAACGGAGAAGAGGCGGGAGCGGCGAGCACGTTGCCGCTGAGCAGGCGGCACCGTCCGTTGGCCACGTCGGCCGCCAGGCAGCGCGCTCCCGCCGAGTCCACCGCGCGGAAGTTGCCGGGAAAATCGAGCGGCTGTGCGGCCCCACCCTGCGACGAAAACGCCCGCAGCCGCGACCGACCGGAGACTCCCTGCTTCGTCGTGATGAGCAGCACACCGTTGGCGGCGTCCGTCCCGTACAGGGCCGTCGCGGCCGGGCCGGGCAGGATGGCGATGGTCGCGATGCGCTCGACGTCGATGTCGTCGACCCGCGAGGTCGTTTGTCCCCCGACAGGCACCAAGAGCGTCGCCGCCTCATCGTCCGCGCGGATCCCGTCCACGTAGATCTGCGGTGCGCTCGTCGCCAAGAAGCTCGCAGCGCCACGCATCAGGATGCGCGATCCGGTCCCGAACGTTCCGGAGCTCGCGAGGACTTCCAGTCCGGGAACACGTCCGGTGAGGAGCTCGGTCAGCGTGTGCACTGGAGACTCGCGCAGCAACGAATCAACATCGAGCACCGTGACTCCCGCCCCGAGCTCGGTGACCAGGCGGTCGCCCGTCAGAAGCGGAGCGGTCGGGGCGGCGCGCGCTGGTGTCGTGTCTTGTTGTGCCCTGAGTGAAACCGCGAAAAGCGATGCGATGATCGCGAGCGACGTACTGCGGATCGGTGCCATCGACGGACCCTGCGACGGAAAGCCCTCACTAAACAAATGCGCATTGTCGATCGTCACAAGATGGACCTGTGGCGACGCTGCAACAGCCCAACGCGCCCAGTCAACGCGCGGCTTTCGCGCCTCCCGTGAGACTGTCTTTGACGACCTG
>DASQAM010000217.1:0-17309 GCA_035635735.1 Gemmatimonadales bacterium
CGTTGTCCTGGACGTAGTCGCGCTCGAGCTCGCGTTCGTGCCCAGCGGGCACCAGCACGGCGCCGCGGCCGATGCGGGCCAGCAGCGCGCGCCGCCGCGCGGCGACGCTCGCGGTGTCGACGGGACGACCCATGCCCGGCAACTCCGGCACCGGCGTCCAGGCGCCGAGCGGCGGCGCCGCGGGGCTCGGGCGCCCCTGTGCGGCGAGGGCGGGCACGGCGACACAAGCGGCAACAATGAGTGATCGCATGGGCTCCGAAGCTATCGCCCGCGTGCGTGCGCGGCAACTTGACGCCGCATCCGCCGGGGACGCAAACTATGCCATGACTCTCCCCTCCGCACTCGAGGCGCGCGTTGCCGAGCTCGAGCGCGAGCGCAAGCATCTGCTCGCCATCATCGAGATTCTCAAGGAAGTTTCCACCTCGCTCCATTTCATCGACATCCTCCAGGGCATCGCGCGTAAGCTGGGCGAGGCGTTCGGGTTGGACCGCTGCTCGATCTTTCTCGCCGAGCGGGGCGGCCGGTCCGTGCGGCTGGTCGCGTCCTACGAGGATCCCACCATTCGCAACTACGTGGTGGACCTGGAGCGCTACCCCGAGCTGAAGCGCGCGATGCAGGGCGGCGAGACAGTGTTCATCCCCGACGCGGCCACCGATCCGAGTCTGAAGCACGTGAAGGGCGAGCTTATCAGCCGGCGCGTGAAGTCCATCACCGTGGTACCGATCACGTGGCGGGGGGTCGCGATCGGGGCCATCTTCCTCCGCACGTTCCGCGATGGTCCCACGTTCTCCGATGAGGACGTGCGGTTCGTGCAGGTGGTGGCCTCGATCACGGCGCAGGCGCTGCGCAACGCGCACCGCTACGAGCGCCTGGCCCAGCGCCAGCAAGAGACCGGTGAGACGATGCGGCGCATGGAGCTCGAGCGAGTCGCCCTGCTGTCGTTCCTCCGGCGCCTGCTCGGCACGTTCGGCGAGCGCGAGGGCGCCTGGGCCGAAGGGCTCCTGCCGCGCGCCTCGGCCGACGAGCTCGACCGGCTGGTGGGCGTCGCGATGGCCGTCATTCAAGAGGAAGCCAAAGGTCGGTGAAGGGTCCTGCCGCCCGAGCCGCCGAGCTGCGGCGGCTCATCGAGCGCGCCAACTACGCCTATTACGTACTCGACAAGCCGGAGATGTCCGATGCCGAGTACGACCGCCTGTTCCGCGAGCTGCAGGAGCTCGAGGCCAAGCATTCCGAGCTGCGCACCCCCGACAGCCCCACGCAGCGCATCGGCGCGGAGCCCGCGACGGCGTTCAAGAAGCACCGCCACGTCGTGCCGATGCTGTCGCTCGCCAACGCGTTCAACGAGGCGGAGCTCGCCGAATGGGAAAACCGCAATGTCCGGCTCGTCCCGGAGGTTCGCACCGCCGGCTATACGCTCGAAGTGAAGATCGACGGCGCCGCGGTGAGTCTCACGTACGAGAAGGGACTCTTCGTCGTCGGCGCGACGCGCGGGAACGGCCTGGTCGGCGAGAACGTCACGGCCAATCTCCGTACCGTGGGGGACGTGCCGCTGCGGCTCACGGGAAAGGCCTGGCCCAGGCTGATGGAGGTGCGCGGCGAGGTCTATCTTTCCAAGTCCCGCTTCGTCGAGCTCAACCGCGAGCGCGAGCAGGCGGGCGAGCCCACCTTCGCCAACCCGCGCAACGCTGCCGCGGGCTCGCTGCGCCAGCTCGACCCCAAGATCACGCGCAGCCGCGGCCTGCGCATCTTCTGCTTCCACGTCGAAGCGTCCGGCCAGAAGCTGCCTGTCGCGACGCAGCACGAGCTGCTCGAGCAGCTCACCGCGTGGGGGTTCCCGGTCGAAGCGCACCACGCCCTCGTCCCCGACCTCGCACGCGCCAACACGGAGATCGCCAAGCTCGAGAAGCTCCTACCCACGCTCGACTATGGCGCCGACGGCGTCGTGGTGAAGGTCAACCCGCTCAACCTGCACGTCGAGCTGGGCACGGTGGGGAATCGCGAGCCGCGTTGGGCCATCGCCCGCAAGTTCGCGCCCGAGGTGCAGATCACCAAGCTCAAGGAGATCCGGATCAACGTGGGACGCACCGGCGCACTCAACCCGTATGCCGTGCTCGAGCCCGTGGAAATCGGGGGTGTCACGGTCACCACCGCCACGCTCCACAACTTCGACCTGATCGAAGCGAAGGACATTCGCGAGGGCGACTGGGTGGAAGTCACGCGTGCCGGCGAAGTGATCCCGCAGGTGCTGGGACCGGTGCGCGAGCGGCGCACCGGGAAGGAGCGCAAGTTCAAGCGCCCGGAGCGCTGCCCCGTCTGCCATTCGAAGGTCGAGTACCCGTCGGACGAGGTGATGGCATACTGCTCCAACGTCTCGTGCCCGGGCCGGATCCTCGAGAGCATCGTCCATTTCGCCGCCGTGATGGACATTCGCGGCCTCGGGTACGAACGGGTGCGCGCGCTGCTCGATGCCAAGCTGATCAAGGACGTCGCGGATCTGTACGAGGTCACGCCGGCGCAGCTCCTCAAGCTCGAAGGGTTCGCGGAAAAATCGGCTCAGCAGCTGGTCGATGCCATCCAGGCGTCCAAGCGGCAGCCCCTCTCAACGCTGCTGTACGCAGTCGGTATCCGCCATGTGGGCGCGCAGGTGGCGAAGCTGCTCGCCCGCCACTTCGGCACCATGAAGGCGCTCCGCAACGCCTCGGTCGAGGAGATCAGCAAAATCCGCGGCGTCGGGATGGCGATCGCGGAAGCAGTGGCGGGGTTCTTCGACGAGACCAAGAACCGCAAGCTGCTGGAGCGCCTGGACAAGCTCGGGCTCAACTTCACGGAGCCGACCACAGCTGAGGTGAAGGGCCCGCTGGCGGGACAGACGTATGTCGTGACCGGCACCCTGCCGTCGCTCTCCCGGGCGAAAGCAGCCGAGCTGATCGAGGCGGCAGGCGGGCACGTCGCGGACAGCGTCTCGAAGAAGACCACCGCCCTCGTCGTGGGCGCCGACGCGGGGTCCAAGCTCGAGAAGGCCAAAGCGCTCGGCGTCCCGATCATCGACGAGGCCGAACTCTTGCGCCGCGCACGGGCCAAACCCTAAGTTGGCGTCCCAGATGAGCGCCCTCCCCGCCACCGCCGCCGCGACGGAAGCCCTCACGATCGGGCGCGCCGCGCTGCGGCAGCTCCATGACACCCTGTCACGCGACGCCCCCGACCAGACGGTCCCGATCCTCCAGGAAGTCGGGTTCGCCGCCGGCGGGGGCGTCTTTCAGGCGTTTTGCACCTGGCTGCCCGCCGAAACGGGCATCGCGCGGCCCGACGATCTCGACGCCGGCCGGTTGAACGATGTCCTGTCCGCGTTCTTCCAGGCGACGGGGTGGGGCTCGGTCAGCGTCGCGCCGCTCGGCAACGCCGCGCTCGTAGTGGACTCGAGCGACTGGGCGGAAGCCGCCCCCGGCAGCGCGCAAGAGCCGATGTGCTTCTTCTCGTCCGGTATGCTCGCCGATTTCTTCGGCCGGCTGTCGGGGGAGCCCGTCGCGGTGATGGAAGTGGAGTGCCGGTCTCGGAACGACGAGCGGTGCCGGTTCCTGTCGGCCTCTCCGGATACGCTGAATGTCGTCTACGAGCGGATGAAAGAGGGGAGAGGGTACGAAGAGGCGCTTCGCCCCGTGTGAAGCCCGTCGATCCGATGACGTGGGTGATGGTGTGGGGTCGTTTTGACGCGGAGCGCTGGCGACGCGGGTGGCAGGAGCTGTTCGACACCCACACTTTGGTGCACAATCGGCGCGAGATCAAGAGGATCGTCGGCTCCGCTGGAAGATGATCGCGCAGACCGGCGTGCTCGAGTACTAGCGGCGCGCCACCGACACCGCCTCAAACAGCACTGATGGCGCCCAGCGGGACCCCGTCCAACGCGCGTCGGTCCCGAAACCCCCGACCTGCTTCCACAGCTCGTAGGCGTTCCCGGCGACGGCGGCGTCCTTCACGCGACCCGTGATCTCGCCCGCCTCGATTCGGTACGCTAACGCGACCGGGTGGCTGAACGCCCCCCCGGTCACGTTTCCTTGTCCCACGCCGATCAGCTCGTCGACCAACAGGCCATCTCGGATGTCTCCCAGCAGACCGCCGCCCAATTGTAGGGGCGCAGCATGCTGCGCCCCTACGTCGTTGAGCGCCCCCACGTGGTTCAGGACGATGTTGGTGTATGCCGGCACCGGTTTGCCGAAGATTCCACGCTGCCCGTGTCCTGTACTCCTGGTCTTCGCGCGCGCTGCCGTCTCGAGGTCGTACATGAACCGCTGCACGACGCCACCTTCCACGAGACTCAGCGTCCGGGAGGGCACGCACTCATCGTCCACGGGGCGAGACGCGATACGACCGCCACAGAGGGGATCGTCGGTGAGGGAAAACCGCGAGTCGAACACCGGCTCCCCAACCTTCGCCGCCAGGGGGGAAATACCTTGGAGCACCGCCTTTCCAGAGAGGGCTTGGGTCACCGGAAGCATCAGCGCCGACAGGCCAGCGGGAGTGAAGACGACCGGAAGAGCACCTTCGGGCGCAGCGACAATGCGCAGCGCATGATCGAGGCGCGCGTTGATCGAGGCGACCAGAGCCGCCAGCGCCTCGTCCGAGGGAAGATCCGCTCCCTCAAACGCGTCGGAGACCACGAGCACGTCGTCGCCGGCGATGCGCCACACGTCGGCGCTCACCCCGAATCCCGTCCCGCGATACTCGCCGGCGGCCCCCGCGGAGTTGGCGACCCGCGTGGCCGTCACTTCACGCTCGATGGCGACGTTGACCCGGCATCCCTCGCGCTCGAGGCGGGCCAGGAGCGAGCGCCCGAGGCCGATCAAGTCGTCGAGGGACGCATTCGCCGCCCCGTCGAAGAACGTCGCGACGGTGGTCAGGGTCGCCGGGGGGGACGGGGGCCCGGGAAACTCGAGGTCCAGTGCCTCGCCCAGCTCGGCCGATGCGAGCGCACGCTCCAGTAGGGGCGCAGCATGCTGCGCCCCTGCGTCCCCACTGCCCACCGCCGTCGTTCCCGCGACGCCGACGCGCCCGCGGTGACGCACACGGAGATTCGCCCCCGCTTCTTCGGTGGTACCCGCCGACTTGAGTCGCCCCCATTCGAAGGCGACCGTCGTCCGCTCGAACCGGCGCCACAGCGCATCGGCGCCGCCGTCGGCGCGGTGCCGGGCCAAATCGACGAGCTGCGCGATCACGCCTTCCCCACTTCGCCGCCGACCAGCGCCTCCTCGATACGGACGTGCGGCGCCCCTTCGGTCACCGGGAGCGGGTACTGGCCGGCCTTGCCGCAACCGCCACCCATCTGGTTCCAACGGAAGTCGGCGGCGACATGATCGATGCGATCAAGGGTCTGGAACAGGTTCCCCGCCAGCACGACGTCCTTCACCAGCTCCGCCACCCGCCCATCACGGATCATGCGGCCGTAGGCCGCCGTGAACGAGAAGTTCTCGAGCATCGTCTGGCCGCCGAACGCGCCGCAGGCGTACACCCCGAGCTTGACGTCGCCGATCAGGTCCTCGAAGCTTCCGCCCCCCGGGGCGCCCGCGATGTAAGTGTTGGTCATGCGCACGATCGGCGGGTGACGGAACGAGATCGCGCGAGCGTTGCCGGTCGGCCGCTCGCCCATCGCGGCGGCGGTCTCGCGCGAGTGCAGCCGGCCCACCAGGATCCCGTCCTTGATGAGGGCGGTGTCCTGGGTGGGTGTTCCCTCATCGTCGAACGGCAGCGTCCCGCGCAGGCCGGAGGCCGCGCCGTTGTCTCCCACATTGAGGACCCGCTTCCCGAAGCGCCGCCCCAGGGTCATCATCTCGCGCGCCTGCGGGTTCTCGTACACGAAGTCTGCTTCCGAGAGGTGCCCGAACGCCTCGTGGATGAACACGCCGGCCAGCTCGGGATCCAGGATCACGGGAAAGGTGCCGCCCTTCACCATTGGCGCGTCGAGCAGCTGCACCGCCCGCTCCGCGACCTCGCGAAACCCCGCCGCCTTGTCCTGCACCGAATTCCAGCCGCGGCGCAACCCGATCGACTCGAGTCCCTTCTCGATCGTGCCGTCCCGGCGCGCCACCGCGGTCCCCGAGAGCGTGACTTCGGGCCGCAGCTCGTGCAGCCGCGTGCCCTGCGAGTTCACGTACCAGTACTCCCTCACCTCGTCGCGGTATGCGGCGAGGGTGTCGACGATCCGATCGCTCACGTCGAGCATGACCCTGTTGTACGCTTCGAGCAGCCGCTTCTTCTCGGCGATGGGCACGCCGCGCACGTCCCCGTCGAGATCGAGGAGGGCATCGGCCTGATGCGGGGAGACGTCGGCGAGGCGGATGGGCGGGTCCACCGGCACGGCGCGCGACAGCTCGCCCGCGCGTGCCACCATCGCCTCGAGCCGGTCCAGCGAGGTGAACGACGCGACGCCCCAGCCGCCGCCCGCGTGCAGCGCGCGCACGAATCCGCCCTGGTCCTCGCTGGCGGTGGCGGATTCGAGCCGCCGGCCGCGAAAGGTCACCGCCGTGCTCCAGGTGCGTTCGACGCGGATTTCAGTGTAATCGGCGCGGGAGCGGGCGAGCGCCGCGGTCAGCCGATCGATCAACCGCCGAGTTCCTTGAGCTTCGCGGCGTAGTCGGGCCGCATGACGATCTCCCCGTCGATGATGACCTCACGGTCCCAGGGAAGAATGATGAAGTTGTCGGTCTCGAGCGCGTAGAAGTCCGGCCGGAACTCGCCGGTGCGGAACGAGACGGCCGTCTTCACGGCGGCGGGCTTCAGCTCGCGCACGGCGTTGAGGGCGAGCTTCATGGTGGCCCCGGTGTCGCACGTCTCATCCACGATCAGCACGCGTCGGCCGGTCACGAGGCGCGTCGGCCCGGCAATGACCACCGGCCGGCCGCCCGTCTCCGTGCGGGTGATGGCCATGGAGGCGAAGTCGCGCTGCAGGATGCTCGCTACGACCGCGCCGGGGATCACGCCCGCGCGAGCGATGCCGATCACCACGTCCGGATCGTAGTCCCGGAAGATTTTTAGAGCCAGCGCCCGGCACATCTCGCCGAAGAACGGCCAGTCCACCTCGAGGACGCCGTGCGGCGCCTTGCGAGTGGCGCGCGCGTTCCGGGGCCGGGGGGCCTGGGGGGGCTGGGGCGGCTGGGGTGTCCGGGGCGGGGGCGGGGGCGGGGGCGGGGCGGGCATGGGCTGTGAAGCTACATTGCACAGTCGCGAGGCCGCAAGCTATTTTCGGCCCATGGGTTTCTGGCGCCGCCTGTTCGGCGGCTCGGGCGCCGACGAGGTCAACCCTCAGCGCCTCGACTATCTCAACGAGGCGCTCGCCCTCGAACGCCAGGGCGATTACGACTCGGCCCTCACATCCTATCGCCTCGCGCTGCGCGACCATCCCAACGACGCGCGCATTCTCCAGAACATGGCGATCGCGTTCACCAAGACGCGGCGTATCGACGAAGCCATCCGACACTACCGCCGCGCGCTGGAGCTCGACCGCGAGCTCGCGGGCGCGCACTACGGGCTCGCGTTCCTGCTGCTCAAGCGCGGCGATCCGGACGGCGCAACCCAGCACCTGCGCGCGTTCCTCGCGCATCCGCCCAAAGGACCCGACGCGCAGAGATGGATCGAGCACGCGACGCAGGCGTTGCGCGACCTCGGCGCCTCCGGACCCACCAAAGCGGCCGCTGCAGAGGCGCCCTGACCGGCCGGGGGACCAAGCCGGGCCGGGCCGGCGGTGTCGTCCTCCTGCTCCTGACGGCTGTGGCCTGCAACAAATTCGGGCCCGCGGACTTGAGCCGCGTGATCGCGATTGAAGTCAGCGCCCCCGACAGCCTCGAAGAGTACGATACCCTCACCCCCCGTGCCCGCGTGCTGGACGGCCACGGCGACTCGGTCGCGGCTACCGTCGTTTGGGCCGCGGGCGACACCGCCCCGATCCTCATCGTTCTCGACAGCCTCACGGGCCGGACGGTCGCGAACCGCTTGGGCCAGACCGGGCATTTGGTAGCGCTGTCGCGGTCGCGGGGCATCACCAGTAACGCGATTGCGATTCGCACGCTGGCGGCCGCGGACACGGTGTTTGCGACGGGAGCGACGGTGGACACGGTGGCGTTATCGGCCGACTCGGTCTCCGATTCTCTCAAGGTGGAGGTGGCGGACACGATCAAATCGGCGAGCGGAGGCGACTCGCTGACGGTCACCCTCGCCGGCAGGCCGGTCGTCTACGCGATCACCTATCCGGCGACCTCCGGGCCGGTCACGTTTGTCACGAACGACTCGACCCACGGTCCCGTGACGACCGATACCGTGGCGACCGACGCGTCGGGAATGGCTTTGGCCAGGGTGCGGCTCCTGGGTCTGCCGGTTCCCGACAGCGTCGTCGTCGCGGCGATTGCGCGTCGCGCCGTGGGAGACACAGTGCCGGGCTCGCCCGTTACTTTCGTCGTGAGGTTCCGACCATGAGCGCCCCCCCTCGTACCCTGACCGAGCTGTTCTTCGACGCCGTGCAAACCTATGGGGGGCATCCGGCCGCATTCCGCCACAAGGTGGATGGCGCGTGGCGCGACGTCTCGCATCAAGAAGCCGCCGCGCGCGTGCAGGGGCTGTCGCTCGGCCTGCGCGAGCTCGGGCTCACGGCGGGCGAACGGGTCGCCATCCTCGCCGAAACACGCCTCGAGTGGGCCCTGACCGACTACGCGTGCCTGTGCGCCCGCACCACTGACGTGCCCATCTACCCGACCCTCCCCGCCAATCAGGTGGAATACATTCTGCGCGACGCCGGCGCGGCAGCGGTGGTCTGCTCGACGGCGGCCCAGGTGGAGAAGATCCGCACGGTGAAGAGCGGGTTGCCGTCGCTCCGCTACGTGATCGTGCTCGATGGCCCCGGGGGCGACGGGGTGCTCACGCTCGTCGAGCTGGAAGCGCGCGGCCGCGCGGCCGCCGCCAAGTATCCCCGATTCAAAGACGAAGCACTCGGCGTGCGGCCTGCCGACCTCGCGACCTTGCTCTACACCTCTGGGACGACGGGGCAGCCCAAAGGCGTCATGCTGACGCACGACAACATCTGCTCCAACGTGCGCGCCTGCGTGGAAACGCTGCGGGTCAGCGAAGAGGACAACTGCCTCGCGCTGCTGCCGCTGTCGCACATCCTCGAGCGGATGGTGGAGTACTACTTCCTGCACGTGGGCGTGACGATCAACTACGCCGAGTCGATCGACGCGTTCGCGCAGAATCTCCAAGAAGTGCGGCCTACCATCGTCGCCGCGGTGCCGCGCGTGTACGAGAAGGTCTACGCCCGCGTGCTCGAGAACGCCCACACGGGTGGCGCCGTGAAGCGCGGCATTTTTCAGTGGGCGAAGCGCGTGGGGGAGCGCTGGGCGGCGCACCGCCTGGCCGGCATCGGGGTGCCTCCCGGCCTGAAGCTGACGCACGCGATCGCGGATCGGCTGGTGTTCTCGAAACTGCGGGCGCGCACCGGAGGACGGATCAAGCTGTTCGTGTCGGGCAGCGCGCCGCTCTCGGCCGAGATCGGACGGTTCTTCTACAGCGCCGGGCTCCCGGTCATCGAGGGATACGGCCTGACGGAAACGTCACCGGTGCTGACGCTGAATCCCCTGACGCGGCCGAAGTTCGGCACGGTCGGCAAGGCGATCCCGGGGGTCCAGCTGAAGATCGCGGGCGACGGCGAAATCCTGGCCAAGGGCGCCAATATCATGCAGGGTTACTACAACAAGCCGGCCGAGACGCGCGAAGCGATCGATGCGGAGGGCTGGTTCCACACGGGGGACATCGGCGAGCTGGATGCCGACGGGTACCTCAAGATCACCGACCGGAAGAAGGACCTGTTGAAGACCGCGGGCGGGAAGTACATCGCGCCGCAGCCGATCGAGAACACGGTCCGGCTGAACAAGTTCGTGGCGAGCGCCGTCGTGCTCGGCGACCAGCGTAAGTTCCCGATCATCCTGATCGTGCCCAACTTCGATCAGCTCGCGCGGTGGGCCAAGGAGCGGAACCTCACGTACGCGTCCCAGGGCGAGCTGATCCGACTGGCCGACGTGCAAGCCAAGATGGAGCGTGAGGTGATGGGGGGCCTGCGCGACCTCGCCAAGTTCGAGATGCCAAAGAAGGTCGTCCTGATCGAGCGGGACTTCACGATCGAGTCCGGCGAGCTGACCCCGTCGCTCAAGGTCAAGCGCCGCCAGGTCGAAAAGAACCACAAGGATGTGATCGACCGGGTGTACGCGGCGGCCGACCCCACCGCGGCGACCGTCGAAGGGTGATCAGCGCCGCTCGCCGACGAACAGGCCGTGCCCCAGCGCCAGCTGCGTGAGCCCGGCCGGCGGGGCGACGTGCTCGCTCTCGATCACCAGCCGTCGCCCCGGGAGTAGCACCCGCCGCGCTTCGGCGAGCCACTCGGGGCCCAGGCGGTCGGGACCGACGACGGCGGCCCGACCCACCTTCTGTCGCAGCGGAATCGTCGTCTCGCAGGCGAGCAGGCTCAGCACCGGGAGCTCCTCCACATCGTCCGGTGCATTCACGCCCACAAAGTGGATGCCGCCCATGAGCCTCGCGAGCCCCACGGCATGTTGCGCGGCGGCCCCGAGCAACAGGACGTAGCCGCCGGGGCCGCTCAGGTCCAGGAGCGCCTGGAGCGTCTGGACATCGGCGGGATGCGAGATGCCGGATGCGAGATGCGTCGGCTCGCCCGAGGACACCCTTCCCGCATCCCGCATCCCGCCTCCCGAAAAGTGCGCCACGCCCCTCACGATCGGGTACTCCTTCCCGCACACCGGACAGCCGAGCATGCCCGACCGGACCATCCGCCCGAGCATCTCGCCCGTGGACAACACGAGGAAGCCCTCCTCGTGCCGCTCCGGGCAGCGCAGCATCTCCGTCAGCTCAATGTGCACCCGAGCCGAACTCCACCCACGTGACGCGGTCCGCCTCGACGCGCACGCGGCGCGTCATGCGCCGTCCCCCCACGGCCACAGCAAGCGTGTACTCGCCCGGCTCGACATCCGAAACGGCGAAGTGCTCCCGGTAGTCGGGGTCGGGGTGATTGTGCTCGCCGTACGTTTCGGCGTAGGAGTAGGGCGTCTCCTGCGGCTCTGCCTTGACCAACCCGTACACGCGCACCTGCTGCGCCGGCTGGCCCTGCGCATCCCACACCCGCCCTGCCACGATCCCCGTCCCGGGCAGCGGACGGATCCAGAGCTCCGGGTTCACCGTGTACTTCGGGAACCGCTCGTTCGGGTCGACGATCAATGCTACGGAGTCGACCGGTGCCGCGTGGATCTCGAGATGCAGGTGGTCGTTGGTCGCGCGGCCGGTGTTGCCGACCAGGGCGATCACGTCGCCGGCCTTGACGCGCTGGCCCACCGACACCAGGAGCTGCGCGTTGTGGTAATACGTCGAAAAGATGATCAGGCCCTTGAGCCGGCGATCGTGGCGGATGGCGACCGTGTTCGCCCCGCGCTCCGCCGGCCCCGCGAACACGACCACGCCGTCGCCGATCGCGTGCACCGGAGTCCCGTCGGGGTTGTTGAACTCGACGCCCTGATGCTGTTGGAAATTGCCGCCCATCGTCGAGCCGTAGCGGTACGTCTGGTCGATGTACGGCTGGTCGGTGAGGGCGATGGGCCGTCCGAACCACGTGTGTCGCGTGCCGCGGGAGTCCGTGTCGGGCCGCTCCTGGTAGGTGACGCCCACGAGAGTCAATCGCTGATCGATGCGGCAGGTCCCGAGGCCGGTGGGTCTCCCGGCGGCGTAGACCCCCGGCGCGAGCAGCAACAGCGCGCTGACGCTCCGCGCCATGTCGCAGACGTTGAGCGCGTCGCCGTCCTCCGCGTACACGCCGTCGCGCGTGCCGGCGAACGCGTGCCCCGCCCCGACGCCCACGAGCGCCTGCACCGGGGGCAGGTCCGCCCGACAGCTTTTCACGACGGGTCCGACCGGGCAGGCCGGATTTCCCCGCTGGTCGAGCCACGCGCCGTGTGTCGGATCGAGCCGATAGAGCCCGCGCTCCGTGCCCACCCAGACGAGACTCCCGGTATCCCCAGCGAGCGCCCGCACCCGGTTGGCGCACTCGGCGCCGGGGGGGGGACACCGCGTCGGCGCCGGGTATTCGGTCCAGGTGCGCCCGCCGTCCGTCGAGCGGGCGAGGCCGCGCAGATGGCCGGCCCACAAACTGCCGTCGGAGCCGCGGCCCAGCGCCAGCACGTACTGGCTACGCAGCCGGCCCCATGGGTGCGGTGCCGTGATCGCGCCGGCCGAGTCGGTGATCTGCGCCCAGCTCGTGCCGTGATCCCACGACAGCTTGATGCCGTCGGCGGTGCCTACATACACGGTGTCGCCCCGCGTGACGATGCCGTTGGGCGCGACGTACTGCCACTCGGGGCCGAGCTGCTTGAGCTCCCAGTTGGTCCAGGTTTTGCCGCCGTCGGTCGACAGGCCCCACCCATTCCCCACCGTGCCGTACCAGATTTCCCCGTTGGGCCCGAATCCGAAGGCATGGACGAAATCGAAGGAAATCGTCCGCGCGGTCGAGTCGGTGGAGTGCTTTACCTGCTCCCAGCTCCCTGCTCCCTGCCGCAACACGAAGATTCCCTGTCCGTAGGTGCCGACCCACACCGCGTTGTCCGGCGCGCGTCCCAACGCGAGCACGTGCACACCGAAGCCGGTCGTGTCGGGCAGCGGGGGGAGCGATTGGGCGCTGGAGGGAATCGGTGCGATGAGAAGGATCAGAGCCGCAAAGAATGCGGAATGCGGAATGCGGAGTGCGGAATGACAGTGCCGGATTCGACGCACGCGCTCTCGATCGACGCTTGCCCTTCCATTCCGCATTCCCCACTCCGCATTCCGCATTTGTCTCAGCCTCTCAGCGAATAGACCGTCGGCAACAGGCGGATCTCCGTCACGTCGACGCGCGGGGCCCGAGTGACCGCAAACAACACGGCCTCCGCTACGTCGCCTGCCTGTAGCATGGCGTCGCGCTTGGTGAATCCCGAGCGGCCGTCGGGGTCGATCGGATCCCAGATCGGCGTGTCCACCGGTCCCGGCGAGACGATGGTCGTGCGGACGCCGGTGCGCGACAACTCGGCGCGCAGCACCTCGTGCATCCCGCGCAGGCCGAACTTGGTCGCGGTGTAGGCGGACGAGCCCGTGAACGCCACGTGGTCGGCGATCGAGCCGATGGTGACGAGATGGCCAGAGCCGCGCCGTACCAGGTGCGGAACCAGTGCACGCGTCACGAGAAAGGGAGCCAGAAGATTCACGGCGATCGTGCGGGAGAACTCGTCGGGCGTCGTCTCCGCGACCGGCTTGATGAAGAAGATGCCCGCGTTGTTCACCACCACGTCCGGGACTCCCCGCTCGGTGAGGACGCGGCCGACGGTGCGCTCCACCGCTGCGGGGTCGGTCACGTCACAGCGCAGGTCGGTCCGGCCGTCGGCCGTGCCGTCGACGAGGCTGCGGGCGAGCCGCACGACGTGCGCCCCCGCGGCGTGCAGCAGCTCGGCCACGGCGAGTCCGATGCCACGCGACGCGCCGGTGACGAGCGCGAGCTTCCCGGCGAGGGCGGTGGGGGACGCGTCGCTCACCCCGGGCCCCGGCTGTATACCAGCCGCAGGAATTCGTCCCGGGTCTTCGCGTCTTGGAGCAGTGCGCCTCGCAGGGCGCTCGTCACCGTCTTAGAGTTTTGCTTCTCGACGCCCCGCATCATCATGCAGAGATGGTACGCCTCGATCACCACGCCCACGCCGCGCGGATCGAGCACTTCCATGAGCGCGTCCGCCACCTGGTCGGTGAGTCGCTCCTGCACCTGGAGCCGGCGGGCAAAGACCTCGATCACCCGCGGGATCTTGGAGAGACCGACCAAGCGACCGTTCGGCAGGTAGGCGACGTGGGCCCGGCCGAAAAATGGCAGCAGGTGGTGCTCGCACAGCGAGTAGATCTCGATGTCGCGCACGCACACCAGGTTCTCGTGCCGCTCGCTGTAGAGGGCGTCGCCGATCACATCCGCGACCGACATGTGATAGCCGCGGGTGAGCCACTTGAGGGACGTCTCGACGCGGGCCGGGGTCTGACGCAGGCCCTCGCGGCTCGGGTCCTCGCCCAGCTGGTCGAGCATCTCGCGCACGAGACCTTCGAACGGCGTGCGCGTGCCGGGCGCGGGCACCGGGGGCAACGGCTCGGTGTGCTCGTCGTGGAAGCTGTGCAGGCTGGCGGACTTCATCTTGTCGCGTCCCATGCTTGTTGAGCCTCCGGGGCAGAACTATCTTCGGCGCACGTGAAACTAAAGGTACTCGCTTTCCTGTCCACGGCGGGAGGCTCCGCACTGTCCGCGCTGTGGACCTTTCCCAGCATTCTCGCGTCGGCCTTCCTCGTCGCCTGGGGTGCGGAAGCCGCGCAATTCCTCATCTCCCAGGGCCTCGCGCTCGCGATCCTCGCCTGGTTGCAGACGCTTCCCGAGTTCGCAGTGGAAGCCGTGATCGCGTGGGATGCCGGGCGGGAGCCCGAGCGTGCCCACCTGGCGATTGCGAACCTGACCGGTGCGATCCGATTGCTGCTCGGGCTCGGGTGGCCGATGATCTACTTTGTGTTCGCGGTGTCCGGACGCAAGTCCGCGAGCGAGCGGCTGCCCGCCATCCGGCTCGAGCGCGAGCACGCGGTCGAGATCATTGGGCTCGTGCCGCCGCTCCTCTATTTCCTCGTCATCCTGTTCAAGCGGAGCCTCAGCTGGGTCGACGCGGCGGTGCTCCTCACGCTGTACCTCGTGTATCTCGCGGTCCTGTTCCGCAACGCCCCGCACGGCGTCGACCACGTCGCGGACGCCCCGGCGGTTTCCCGCTGGGCATACCGGCAACCCGGCTGGCGGCGGCCGCTCGCCATCGCCGCGCTGTTCGGCGGCGGCGGCGCGCTGCTGTATGTCACCGCGCACCCGTTCCTCGAGTCGATGCTCGCGGTGGCCGGGCTCCTCGGCGTGAGCCAATTCGTCCTGGTGCAGTGGGTGGCGCCGTTTCTCTCCGAGTTCCCCGAGAAGGTGTCGGCATTCTACTGGGCGCGGCGTGTCACCCACGCTCCGATGGCGCTCATGAACATGGTGTCGAGCAACATCAACCAGTGGACGGTGCTCGCCGCCATGATCCCCATCGTGTACGGCTACTCCAGTCTACGCCATCATGGCGTATGGCTGGATTTCCACTTCGACGAGCCGCAGCGGCTCGAGATCCTCCTCACCCTGCTGCAATCCGGGCTCGCGATGATGGTGCTCGCGAACATGGAGTTCGACTGGCGGGACGCGACCGTGCTCTTCGTCCTCTGGCTCGTGCAGTTCCTGCAGCCGAGCCTGCGTGAGGTCGTGGCGATCGCGTACGCGATTTGGATGGTGATTCTCGCGATCGAGTTCGCGGTCGGGCGGAAGGCCTTGCTCGCACCGCGGTATTTCTGGGAGATTATCCGACGGAAACGCGATCGGCCGGAACCGCTGTAACGCGGCCCGGCCGACCGGTACAACCGGAACGGAGAGGATTATTGAAGCCCGAAAGGAATGACTGGTCCCTCACCATGGCGTCTGCCTTCCCCACGCGGGGGCATGACATCGGTCACAGTATCTGGGTCCACGATCGAGCTGTTGGCTCAATAATGTTTCTCCCCGTCCCTGTCAGTACAATACTGCGTGGACCGGAAACGTCAAGCAATTGCGTCACGCGGAATCGTCACGCAAAACCGTGAGGGATATTGACATGAATTTGACGCTCGTCGCGGCCAGTACCCTCGTGCTGTTTTGGGGCGTCCTGGTGTTCGTCGCACACAACGGCAGCGGGCCGGTGCAGCTGCTGTACGCGCTCTCCGTGATCCTGTTCGCGCGCCGCATCATCGCGGGAGCACCGAAGTTTCTGTCGTGAGACTACTTTTTCTTCCCGCCCCCGAACAGCACACCCACCGTGAGGGGAACGAACTTGGTGGCTCCGCCCGAGGTCTGGACGCTCACGTATCGGCCCTCGGCAAACACGTTGATCGGACCCGCACCGATCTTGACCCCGGCGCCCAGGGCGTACGCGAACTTCGATTCCGAGCTATCCACGGACAGCGACGGAATCGTGGTCTTCAGGTTGAAAAAGCCCCCGCCCGCCAGGACGTACGGCTTCACCATGGGAGCCGGCACAGGGATGTTCCAGACCAGGCTCGCTAGTCCGCCGATCCCCTTGCTGTTACCGTCGCCTTCGAATGGGGCCTTGTGGCTGGTCTGGCCGTAGAGGCCGTCGACGCGGATGCCGAGGGGAGACATGGGAATGGAGAAGTCCACCCGCAGCAACCCGTGCCATCCGGTATTGTCGAGGTTCTTGTAATCGCCCAAGGGACTGAGAAGCCCGCCGCCCAGGCCGAAGCGGGCGCTTTGCGCTGACACCGCCGCGACGCGTGCGACCGATGCCACGGTCACCAACAGCGCCAGCCTAAGAACTCGGTTCATGAAGCCGCCTCTCTCATTCGGTGAACCTTCGGGTTTGGGGCGCGCTCCATGATCGGCGATTCCCTGCCCCGACGCAAGCGCGAAGGGATCCACGTCTACAAGTACGTGCCCCGATGCGGAGTGAGCGCCGTCACCGGCAGCGGATGCAAACACAGCGTAGTGATTGCTCTATGCGTGACGCTACGGGCGGTAGGATCCTCCATTCACTCGTGTGGGGCGCACTGCTCCTCTCGGCCGCGTGCCGAGAGGCGACCACAGCACCGGCACCACCGTCGGGCGGACAACGGCTGGCCGACCGCTACCCCTGTGATCGAGGCATCGCGACGGATCCGGCGGTGGTCTGGGCCGAGAACTTCGAAGAGGGCTCGGTGTCCGCCGTGACGTCGCGTTATCAGGACTACAAAAACGCCGGTGGCATGGCTCTCGTCTCCGACATGCCGTCGCGGAGTTGCGGGGCGGCATCGATGCAGTTCACCGCCGATGGCCGGAACGCCGCCACACAAGCCACGGACCTGTACAAGCGCCTCGATACCGGTCAGGACGAGCTGTACGTGCGCTGGTACGCCAAGTACCAGGCGGGTGCGCCCTGGCACCACACGGGCGTGTGGTTCGGCGGCTACAACCCGCCCAGCAACTGGCCGAACCCGCAGGCCGGAACCAGACCGCTCGGAAACGATCGGGTCTCCTTCGCCGTGGAGCCGGTGTGGGGCAACGGCGGTTCCAACCCGGTCCTCGATTTCTACAACTACTGGATGCAGATGCACACCTGTTCGGGCTGCGGCGGATCCTACTGGGGGAACGCGCTCATCAGCCGGACGGCCTTCACCGCGTCCGACAACAC
>DASQAM010000218.1:0-1764 GCA_035635735.1 Gemmatimonadales bacterium
GGATGGCATCCGTCGGCTCGATCATCCTCGGCGCGTCGCGTTCCTCAAACCGGATGTCGCGCGGGCCGTAGAGAACAGCGCCCTTCATGGTGTCTTCGCTCCCGCCTGGTATTGTTCGTCGCTGACCTTTTCCATCCACTCCACGGCTTTGCCGTCGAGCCGCTCCTGAATGGCGATGTGCGTCATGGCGGTCGTGGGCGAGGCGCCGTGCCAATGCTTCTCGCGGGGCGAAAACCAAATCACGTCGCCCGGCCGAATCTCCTCGATCGGTTCGCCCCACCGCTGCACCCGGCCTGCTCCGAACACCACAATCAGAGTCTGCCCCAGGGGATGCGTATGCCACGCCGTGCGAGCGCCCGGCTCGAACGTGACGCTGGCGCCGGCCGCGCGCGCCGGATCGGGGGCTTGAAACAGCGGATCGACCCGCACGGTCCCGGTGAACCAGTCGGTTGGGCCGTTGCTCGAGGGCTGCGAACCGGCGCGTTTGATGTCCATGGCGCAATCGTAACGGGCGGTACGGCGCGGCAGTAGCGGGAATAATCGACAAGGGTTAATGAATAGCGCTCACAAATGGTTCGCGACGAGCTGAGTGTCCTATCCGCATTCCTCGCGGTGGCCGAGGAACGAAGCTTTACGCGCGCGGCCAAGCGTATGGGTGTGACGCCCTCCGCGCTGAGCCACGCGATTCGAGAGCTGGAAGAGCGCCTTGGCGTCCGTTTGCTCGCCCGAACGACGCGGAGCGTGGCTCCGACCGATGCCGGAGCAGAGTTCCTCGCGCGGGTGCGCCCGGCGCTCGGCGACGTTCGCGAAGCGCTGGAGCTCGTTTCCGGGCTGCGTGACCGGCCGGCCGGTCGCGTGCGTTTGGTCGTGTCGCCTCTTGCCGCGCCGACGGTGCTCGCCCCGAAGCTGGGACAGTTCGCGCGCGATTACCCCGACGTCGTGCTCGACGTAACGACCGACGAAGCCCGAGTCGACCTCGTCGCCGCAGGGTTCGACGCCGGCATTCATCTCGGGGAGTTCATTGAACGGGACATGGTGGCGATCCGCGTGTCCCAGGATCTCCGGCCGGCCATCGTCGCTTCGCCCCCCTATTTCGAGTCGCATCCCAAGCCGACATCCCCGCGCGACTTGTTGAGCCACCGATGCATCAACGTTCGGCATGGCTCCGACGGCGTGTACCGCTGGGAGTTCGACAAGGGCAAGCAGTCACTCACTGTTGCCGTGAACGGACCGCTGATCGTCGATGACGTGCAGCTCTCGATCCGTGCAGCGATCGATGGTGTGGGTCTGGCGTTTGTGGACGAGGACCGCGTCGCGCCGCATCTCGCAAGTGGGGCACTGGTGCGCGTACTGGAGGACTGGTGTCCGCCGTTTCCTGGCTTCTTCCTCTACTATCCAAGTCAACGGCAGCTACGACCGTCACTCTCGGCGCTTATCGAGACTCTGCGCTTCCGCCCGGAAAAACCACGACCCCCTGATGACCCTTCAGGAGGTCGCGTACTGTGAGTTTCGCTGTGAGTTTCTCACGACACTAGGTTGATCTTCGGGGCCGCTGTTACGACACCGACGCCCAGGACCTCGCGTGATTGCTACTCGGTGTCGTAACTCGTGTCCCTAGAGAGCCGCATGGGGTTCAGGGGGTCGGGGGTTCAAATCCCGCCGTCCCGATTGGAGTTAGCGGGTTCCCCTAAATGTTTCTCGCTAAGGGGGCCACGTTTGGTCACCGATTCGGGTTCAGCGGTCGATCACCCTCGATCTCCCTCA
>DASQAM010000219.1:0-5297 GCA_035635735.1 Gemmatimonadales bacterium
CGGCACCCCGTCGTCGTAGTGCGCGAGCCAGGGCCTGTCCATAACGGAGTTTGCAGGCCCCGCGCAGGGAGCGCCAGTCGCGCTCTAGTGGGGAATGATCTTCAGGTCAGCGAAATCCCCGCCGGAGCCGTTCCCCACCCATAGCCCGACCAACCCCTTCGCGCGGTCGCTCAGCTGCGTGACTACCAAACTCGGCTGTTTCGCGTCGCCGACGAAGACGCTCACTTTGGGACTCGCGACGACGACGCGCACGTGGAACCACGCGTTGGGGTCTGGCGCGGGACTCACGGGCTGCTCGAAGACTCCCGGCCGCTCGGTTCGCAGCCTCTGCCACGGGTAGGCCGGCTGCGATACGTACTGTACGGCGTGGCTGTGCCTCGCCGGGTCTTCCGTGCGGAAGTTGAACGGACGCAAGTAAATCGCGTCGTACGTCGTGCTATCGAGCCCATGAAAGGCGACACCGACAAAGCTTTGCCCCTGCACGTCTTTGCCTCTGACGTCAAACTCGATGGTGCCGTTACTGAACTCGATCCCTTTGAGATACGCCACGCCCTCACCGGGCTGCTCGTTGAGACGAACACCCTTCCTCGTCCCATCGCTCAGAACACTCACAGTGCGGTTGAAGACTTGGACGTCCTTGGGCTCGATGGTTCGCTGTTGAGCCGCGACGCTGGAAGCAGCAAACAGGACGACAAGAGCAGGCATGTTCATAGGCGCTCCCCTCCTTTTGGGCTCACTCGCACCACAGTTGTTCCACATCGGAACGCTTGCAACCCTCCATGGCCGACCAGATGTTTACGTGGGCCGGCGGAGGTGGGACGTCGCCGCATGCCCCTTCCCGCAATGAGGAGATCTCCATGAAGCGGCTCTCGCAGCTCGTCGTCGTCGCTTCGCTCGTCGCGCTCGCCGGGTGTTATCACGCGACGATCGACACAGGCCTCACCCCATCTACAGTCGTTATTGACAAGAGCTGGGCGTCGGGATGGCTTTGGGGGTTGGTGCCGCCGAGCGCCATCGAAACCGCCAAGAAATGCCCCCAGGGCGTGGCGAAGGTCGAGACCCAGCTGAGCTTTCTGAACCAGCTGGTCGAGGCACTCACGCTCGGCATCTACTCCCCCATGTCGATCAAGGTGACGTGCGCGCAGAGCGGTCACGCCTCCGCCGCCCCCGGGGCCTCCGAGATCGTCGTTCCGCCGAGCGCAACGCCCGATGAGCGGAAGGCCGCGGTGCAGCGCGCCGCCGAGCTCTCGCTCGAAACAGGCAGCCCGGTGTTCCTCAGGTTCTAACAGGACGCGAGCGACAAGAAGATCGGGGGGGCATCTCGCGATGCTCCCTCGGCTCGCGGCAGAGCCTCACTCGTACCGCAGCGACTCGACCGGATCCACCGCCGCGGCCCGGCGCGCCGGTAGAATGCCCGCCAGGAGCCCCACGCCGATCAGGATGCCGACGCAGATCAGGGCGATGGGCCAGGACAGCCTCGGGCTGAGGATGTACTGCATCGCCTCGTTGCCTTCGGTCGGGATCGCGTCGACCCCGAGCACGATGAGCGTCGCTACCGCGAGCCCCACGAGCCCGCCGGACAGGGCGATCGCCATGGCCTCGAACAGGAATTGCGCCATGATATGCCGCCGGCGGGCGCCGAGCGCGCGCTTGATGCCGATCTCCTGGGTCCGCTCCTTCACCACGACGTACATGATATTCGCCACACCCACGCCCGCGATGAGCAGCGTGAAGGCCCCCACGAGCCCCATGAAGATCTGGATGCCGAGCCCGACGGCGAGGTTCTCCTTCTCGCTCTCGATGAAGTCCCACATGCCCAGGGCTCGTTGGTCCGTGGGATCGAAGCTGTATTTCCGCCCCAGCACCCGGTACAGCTCGGCCTTCACCATGAGTCCCCGCGACGCGTCGCGCGGTTGCACGATGAGGTGGTTCACGAACCGGTTGCCGTAGATGGTGCGAAACGTCGAATAGGGGATCACACCGCGGTCGGCGTCGGGTCCGTTGTTGCTCGAGTCCTGGAACTTCTTCTTCAAGACCCCGACCACCGTGAACGGCAGGCCGTCGACCACGACGCTCCTGCCCGTGGGATCGACGCCCTTCCCGAAGATCCGCTCCGCCAGCTCGTTGCCGAGGTACAGGACCCGCCGCCTGCGCTCGACGTCGGCGGGATTGATGAAGCGTCCGCCCGGCGCGGGCTCCATGTGACGGATCGTCTCGTGTTCGGGACCCACGCCCTCGAGAAACGCGTTGGTGCGGGTCTTGCCCATCTGAAACGACGTGCCCCACCGCCCGTACGAGACGCTGCCCCGGTCGACGTCGGGGATCGCGTTCCTGATGAGATCGAGATCCTCTTCCACGAGCCGGATGCGTCGGCCCTGCCCCAGGCCGGCGAACGCCTTGCTGGTCTCACCGCCGTAGACCATGAACATCCGTTCGCCGGCACCGAGCAGGCCATCGCGCACGGTGCGCTTCAGGCCCTCCCCGAACGCCAGCAGGAGCACGACCGCGAGCGTCCCCCAGGTCACCGCAAAGAAGGTGAGGAAGGCCCGAGTCCGCTGCGTCTTCAGGTCGCCGAGGAAATCCTGGAGCAGGATGTAGAACATGGCTAGCTGCGCAGCGCCTCCACCGGATCGAGCGCCGCCGCGCGCCGGGCCGGCATCAAGCCCGCCGCAAACGCCACCAGCGCGAGCAGTGTCAGCGTGGCCGCGAGCACCGCCGGAGAAATGGTCGGGACCCCGACGAACTCCTTGATCGGCAACCCACCTAGCGCGGCCACGAGCCCGAGCGAGAGCAGCAGGCCGAGCGTCGCCCCCATGGCCACGATCATCAGGGCCTCCGCGAAGAACTGGCGCATGATGTCGGCGCGGGTGGCCCCCACAGCGCGCCGCACGCCGATTTCACGCGTCCGCTCCCGGACCACGATATACATGATGTTCGCCACCCCGATGCCGCCGACCAGCAGGGTGAAGGTCCCGACGATCGCGAAAAAGATGTTGAAGGCGACGAACATCTTGCCGAACTTCGTCTCCCACTCGCTCGTGTCCCAGAACCCCAGGGCGTCTTTGTCGGTCGGATCGAAGCGATACTTCCGCCCCATCGTCTCGTACACCCGGCGCTCGGCCACCTTGGTGAGCTCCGAGGCCCGCGCCCGGTACACGATGTCGTTCAAGAACTGGTCGCCGAACAGGGCGTAGTGCGTAGTCGCCGGAATGAAGATCCGGTCCTGGTCGCGCTGCTGATACGAAGAGTTCTGCAGCTTGGGACGCATCACGCCTACGATCGTGAATGGCGTGTCGCCCAGGTACACCTGCTGCCCCACGGGGGCTTCCTGGTCGAACAGCAGCTTGGCCAGCTCGTTCCCCAACACCGCCACGCGCCGCCGCTCGGCGACATCGCGATCGTTGATGAAACGGCCGCCCGCCTCGGCGATGATATTGCGCATCAGCCCGTACGCGGGAACGATGCCGGTCACGGCAGGCGTGGCCGCCTTGACCCCGCGCCGGACGCGCGCGCTCTGCGTGATGAACTCGGGGCTGATGTGCTCGATCTCTTGGACTTCGCCGGCGATGAGCGCCACGTCATCCGGCCGCAGGCGAACCGGGCGGCCGTCGCCGAAGCCCGCGAACGGTTTGGTGGTCCGGCCGCCGAACAGGATGACGATCCGGTCGCCCAGCCCGTGAAAGCGCTTCAGGGTCTGCCGCTCCAGGCCGACGCCGAACGCCAGCAACACCACCACCGCGACGGTGCCCCAGGCGATCCCGAGGACGGTGAGGGAGGTGCGGAGTTTTTGCGCCCGCAGGTCGGCGAGGAAGTCGCGCCACACCTCAGGTGATCTCGCGCGGCGGCGGCTCCACCAGCGAATCCGTCACCTGAAGGCCCTCCAAGACCTCGATGTTGATGGCGTCGGAAAGGCCGGTCTTGATCGCGCGCTCGGCGGTCTTACCGGGGCCGGCGCGGACGGTCACGAAGCTCGAGTCGTGGCGGTGAGTGATGAGCCGCTCCGGGATGTACAGCACGCTGTCGCGGCGGGAGATGATCACCTCGGCATTGGCCGAGTAGCCCGCGCGGAGCGTCGCCCCTTCCACCTCGGTCAGGACGATCTCGATCGGGAAGACGGTCGCCTGCTCCTGCTTGTGCGCCTTGAGCCAGATCTTCTCGAGCCGGCCCTTCACGCCGGCGTTGGGGAGAGCGCCGATCTTGATCGTCACCGGCATGCCCTCCTTGAGCCGACCAACGTCGATTTCGTCCACGGTTCCCCGGAAGATCAGATCCCGCATCGCCGCCATACGCATCAGCACCGTGCCAGCCTGGTACGGCGTGAGCGGCACCACGGGATCGCCGATCTCGATCGAGTCCTCGAGGATGTAGCCGTCGATGGGGGCGCGGACCACGGTCTCCACCTGCTTGCCGCCGGTCAGCACCTTGCCACCCTCTTGTAACGCGAGTCGCTCTTGCGCCAGTGAGAGCTGATTGCGGGACTCGTCCACCCGCTGCTGTGCGGCTTCGATATCGGCGGGGGAGATCAGATTTCTGCTGCGCAGCTCCTGCTGGCGCGCCAGATCGCGCTCCAGATTCTTGAGCTCGATCTCGCGCAGCTCCACGTTACGGCGGAGCTCCACCATTTCGAGCGGTGTGGGGTTGGGTGAGATCTCGAGCAGCGGCTGGCCCCGCTTGACGAAGTCGCCGACCGCGGCAAAGCGCTGTCGCACGACGCCGGCGAGGATGGACTTGACGCTGACCTCGACCCGGGGCTCGATGGTACCGACGGCGAGGGCCTTGTCCACCAGGGTGCCACGGACCACCGGCACCGCCTTGGGACCGTCGGTCTTCTTGCCGCCGAGCTTTCCGGTGGCGGCCATGGCCCCCAGGCTGAGCACGGCGAACACGGCGACGATGATGATAGCGCGGCGCTTCATCTCAGGGCGGCTCCGAGCAGGCGCATAGGATGGGATGCTCTAACCCGCCAATACGTTGCACGGCGCCGATTGTTTCCGGCGTGGAATGGGCACCGTGCATGATTGAGATGCCGCCCGCACAAATCGGGCGCCAGTCGGCCTCCCACGACTCCTCATGTTGGGCGCTCAACCCCGACAAGGAGTCGGTATGTGCAGCTATACATCACGCGCAGCGGCGCTCGCCTTGCTGGTGGGCGCGCTCGCCTGCTCCGACCGCCCACCCGGCACCGCACCCGACGCCGCGGGTGGGCCGAATGTCCTCTCCACGGCGACTAACCCCGAGCTCCTGGCGCGCTCCCTCGCGCTCGCGCTCGGCGACCCTGCCTTCCGCGCTCACGTGAA
>DASQAM010000220.1:0-6166 GCA_035635735.1 Gemmatimonadales bacterium
CAGCCTGACCCGCGAGAGCCACGCGTCGTTCTGGCGCGACAGCGGCCGCAGCGTCGTGCCGTCCAGCGCGAACACCTCGGCGGGCTCGAGCGGTGTGGAAGCGAGCACGGCGAGCTTACCGTTCGCTCCCGCCGCGAACGCGCTCACGACCCGAGGGCCCGATACGAGGCGCTCGATCGCTCCCCCCGCCGCCGGGACGCGCGCGAGCCCGACCGTCCGGTCGTCTTCGAGCAGGAAATAGATGGACGACCCATCGCTCGACCACACGGGGTTCGCGACGTTGCGATCGAGCGCCGCCGTGAGGATGCGTGGCGCGCCCCCGGCGGCGGGCACGACCGCGAGTTTCTGAACGGCGTAGTAGATGAGCTTGAGCGGGCCGCCCTGGAGGTACGCGATCGACCGGCCGTCGGGGCTCCACGCCGGTCGGCTCTCCGTCTCCGGATCGTTGTCCGAGCCCTCGAACGTCGTGAGCTGGCGTGGCGCGGCACTTCCCCCCGGCACGGCGTCCATCAGGTACAGGTCCCAATTGTTGTCGCGATCGGCGTCGGGACGCCGCTTGCTCACGAAGACGAGGGACTTGCCGTCGGGCGACCAGGCGGGCAAGAGCTCGTCGTAATCTCCCGACGTCAGCGTGGTCGTTTTCCCTGACTCCACGTCGAGGACATAGAGGTGCCGCCGCTGTTTGCCGAGGTAGCCGCCCTCGTCCTGCTTGAACTGGAACCGATCGATCACAATCGGAGGTGGCGTCTTGGGCTTGGCGGTGTCGGCGTCCTCCGCGACCAGCGCGATTCGCTTCCCGTCGGGTGCCCACTCGTAGTCATCCACATCGCTCTGCAGGGTGGTGGCCTTGCGCCCCTCGCCGCCCTGGCGGTCGAGCAGCCAGAGCTGGGTGTGCTCGTCGTCGCGACTCGAGAGGAACGCGAGCCATCGCCCGTCGGGGCTCCAACGCGGCGTGTTCTCACCCGCCTTGGAGGTGGTCAGGCGGACGTTGCGCGTGCCGTCCCAGTTAGTCATCCAGAGCGCGCTCTTGTTCCTATCCTCGGCTGTGTCCGAGGTCGAAACGGTGTACGCCACCCAGGCGCCGTCCGGTGAAATCTCGGGATCGCGCACGTCCCGTAGGTGAAGCACGTCGTCCAGCGAGAACGGCCGGGGCGGGGCGGAGCGGGAGACGGCCGTGGGAGCCTGCGCGCCGAGTGCCGGCACCAGCGCCAGCCCGGCGAGGGTCGGAATGAGTTTCGCGATCATGCGGGAGGCTAACCCAGGTCTTGCACTTCGTGCCAGAGTGAATATTTTTCCGTAACGATGAATATTAATGCACGGGTGCCGGTCGGCGTGCTCGGGGCGTCCGGCTACGTGGGACAGGAGCTGTTGCGACTCCTCGCCGGCCATCCGGGCGCGTCGATCGCGTTCGCGACGGCCCAGTCGGCCGCGGGCGAGCAGCGTGACGGCATCGCCCTCGTCCGGATCGAGGACGCGCCCCTCACGCGCGCCGAAGTCGTGCTGTCGGCCCTGCCGCACGGCGTGTCGGCGCGCCACGTGCAGGAGGCTCGGGCCCTGGGCAAGCGCGCGGTGGATCTGTCCGCCGACTTCCGCCTGTCCCCCGACGCCGTATACGGTCTGACCGAGGTCACCCGTCCCCAGGTCGCGGCGGCGGACCTCGTGGCGAACCCCGGCTGCTACCCGACCGCGGCGCTGCTCGCCCTGCTCCCGCTCGCTCGGGAAGGGCTGATCGACCAGTCCCGGGAGGTGGTGATTGACGCCGCGTCGGGCGTCACGGGTGCGGGCCGGGCGCTCCAGCGGGACCTCCTGTTCGGTGAGGTGGCCGAGGACTTCCGCGCCTACGCGGCCGGAAACGAGCACCGTCACCTCCCGGAGCTGAGGGCGACCCTCGCGCGGGAGAGCGGATTCAGCGGCGACCTCGTCTTCACGCCCCATTTGCTCCCCGTCAAGCGGGGTATCCTCGAGACGATTCACGTCCCGCTCACCCGCGCCGTCGATCGGGCGACGGCGGAGGGGATCTATGACACGGTGTACGCCGACGAGCCCTGCGTGGCGGTGCTGCACGGCGCGCTCCCGTCGCTCAAGGACGTCGTGTACCGCAATCGCGTGGCCATCGGCGTCGCGGCCGTGGCGAACGTGCGCCGCCCGCGCCTGACGGTGATCGCCGCGATCGACAACCTGGTGAAGGGCGCCGCAGGGCAGGCGATTCAGAACATGAACGTCATGCTTGGGCTGCCCGAGACGGCGGGCCTCACGTGCTGAGCACTCGCGTCGTCAAGCTCGGCGGCAACGAGCTGCATCGCCCCGCGTGGCTCGCCGCGTGCGCGCGGGCCCTCGTGCGACTCGACCCCGTCGTGGTAGTGCACGGTGGCGGGCGGGCCGTCAGCGCGCTGTCGCGCCGGCTGGGGCTGCCGGTCGAGAAGCGGGACGGTCGGCGGGTCACGACCCCGGAGGTGGCGGAAGTGGTCGAGCTGGTCATGGGTGGACCCGTGAACCGACAGGTGGTGGCGGCGCTGCGCGCCGCGGGACTCGACGCGGTGGGGCTGTCGGGCGTGGACGGCGGGTTGCTCACGGCCCAGCCCGCCTCCGGCGGGCTGGGACACGTCGGCGATATCGCCGAGGTGCGCGTGGCGTTGCTCGAGAGCTTCTTGCTGGCGGGGCTCACACCCGTGATCGCCCCCATGGCTCCGGAGGCGTCCGGGGCGGAGGGACCCCCGCTCAACGTGAACGCGGACGACGCGGCGGCGGCGATCGCCGGTGCGCTCCGGGCTGCCGAGCTGCTGCTGATCTCGGACGTATCGGGGGTGGAGGTGGACGGGGCGGTGCGGCCCACGCTCGAGGTGGGCGACGTCGAGACGCTCATCGAGCTGGGCGTGGCGGCCGATGGCATGGCGGCCAAGCTCCGCGCGGCGACCGCCGCGCTGCATGCCGGAGCGCGCGCGGTCCGCATCGGCGACGTGCATCTCCTGGACGACGCCCGAGCCGGCACCCGCATTCTCGCCCCCGCCGTCCAACCGGCGTGACCACCCTTCCCCCAGGCGCGTCGGCCGTGCCGCCCGCGCCGGCAACGCAGGCCGCGCAGGCCCTGCTCGACGTATACGCCCGCGTCGGCCCCTTGTTCGTGGCGGGGGAAGGCGCCGAGCTCATCGCGGAAGACGGGACACGGTATCTCGACTTCGTGGCCGGGATCGGCGTGAACGCGCTCGGCTACAATCATCCCGTCATCCGGGTGGCTCTCGAGCGCGCCCTCGCCTCGGGGCTCATTCATGTTTCCAACCTCTACCGCAGCGAGGCCGGCGAGCGGCTCGCCGAGGAACTGGTCGCGCGTTCGTTCGCCGACCGCGCCTTCTTCTGTAACTCGGGGGCCGAGGCGAACGAGGCCGCATTCAAATTCGCCCGCAAGTGGTCGGGCAAGAGCGAGATCGTCGCGTTTTCGGGCTCCTTTCACGGACGCTTGTTCGCGACTCTCGCGGCCACTGACCGTCCCGACTACCGCAAACCGTTCGAGCCGCTCGTGCCGGGCATCCGCATCGTCGCGCGCGAGGACTGGGCGGCCGTGGATCACGCCGTGTCGGCGTCCCGCACGGCGGCGGTCATCGTCGAGCCGGTGCAGGGGGAGGGCGGGGTGCGCCCCGTGGACGCCGAGTGGCTGGGATTCCTGCGGGAGCTGTGCGACTCCCGGGGCGTGGCGGTGATTTTCGACGAGGTGCAATGCGGCCTCGGTCGCACAGGGACGCTGTTCGCGTACGAGCAGGCCGGCGTGGTGCCCGACATCCTCACCCTGGCGAAGCCGCTCGCCGGCGGGCTACCGATGGGGGCGGTCCTCGTGACGAGCGCTGTCGCCACGGCGCTGAAGCCGGGCGACCACGCCACCACGTTCGGCGGCGGGCCGCTCGTCGCGGGCGTGGCCCTCGAGGTCGTGCGCACGATCGCCGATCCCGCGTTCCTCGCGGACGTTCGCCGCAAGGCCGAGTGGCTGAGCGCGCACCTCGCCCGGCTCGCTGCCGCGGCGCCCCGGGTCCGCGAGGTGCGGGGGCGGGGGCTCATGTGGGGGCTCGAGCTGGCCGAGCCGGCCGCTCCGATCGTCGCGGCGGCGCGGGAGCGGGGGCTGTTGGTAGTCACCGCGGGGCCGCAGGTCATTCGGCTGCTTCCGCCGCTCGTGATCACGGTGCCGGAGCTGGAGCGCGGAGTTGCGATTCTCGAGGAGATCCTCGCGTGAGTGCGTTACCCATCTTCCGGGAGCAGGGAGCAGCGGCGCACGCAGCTCCGGCTCTCTCCGGTCTGGCGCTCCGAGAAGCGGTGTTGGCAGACGTGCCGCAGCTCGAAGCCCTCATGGCTCCGTACGTTCAGACCGGCGACCTGCTGCCGCGCAGCAACTACGACCTCTGCCGGCACATCAAGGAATACGTCGTCGCGGAGGCCTCGGCGGGCGAGATCATCGGTTGCGGATCGCTCAAGGTTTACTCCCGCGACCTCGCGGAGCTCGCCGCCCTCGCCGTCTGTGCGGATTGGCAAGGGACGGGCGTCGGCGGCGCGCTGCTCTCGGCCCTGATCGCCGAGGCGCGCGCGCACGGGCTGGCCGAAGTCCTCGCGCTGACCCGCAAACCGGCGTTCTTTCTGAAGGCGGGCTTCGTGCCCGCCGAGCGTGCGCACTTCCCCCTCAAGGTGTGGGCGGACTGCGTGCGGTGCCCTCGCAACAACTGTTGTGATGAGGTCGCCGTAATCCTCAAACTCTAGGGCGGGCAAAGACTTTTTCCGTCGTCGCTCCTGTTGACACGCTCCGGTATCATCGGAGAGATTCCCCGCCATGGCTCGCGTCATCTTCTGGGATGTCGACACCCAATACGACTTCATGCACGCCGACGGCAAGCTGTACGTGCCCGAGGCGGAGCGGATCATCACGAACCTGCAGCGCCTGACGGACTACGCGCACGGCCACGGCATCCGCATCGTGGCGAGCGCGGACGATCACGTGATCGGGCATCCCGAGATCTCCGACACTCCCGATTGGCAGAGCACCTTCCCGGCACACTGTATGCGAGGCACAGCCGGCCAGAAGAAGATTTCTGAGACGGCACTCAGGGATCCGCTCGTCATCGAGCCGGCGAGGACTGATGCGAAGACGCTGGCAGATCGGCTACGAGCACATCAGGGGGATGTCCTGTTCCACAAGCATCGCTTCGACGTGTTCACCAACGAGAATGTGCCGACCGTGCTCGACGTGCTCGCGCCGGACGACATCGTGCTGTACGGCGTGGCGACCGATGTGTGCGACAAGGCGGCGGTCGAAGGCCTGCTCGAGCGCCGCCCCCACACCCGGCTCTTCGTGGTCACCGACGCCGTGAAGGGGATCGACAAGGATGTCTCGGAGCAGTTGCTCAAAGATTGGGGGGACGAAGGGGTGCGCCTCGTGAAGACCAAGGAAGTCGTGGAGGAGGGGCTCGTCGAAGATCTCGCCCGCGCCAGCGCATGACCGCACGCGTCCCGGCGCCGCCCGCGTTCGGGCGGTTTTTTCTGCCCGGTCCCACCGACGTCCACCCCGAGGTCCTCGCGGCTATGCAGCGGCCGATGATCGGACACCGCTCGGGCGCGATGGAGCAGCTGCTCGCGGGAATCGAAGCGCCGCTCGCACGGCTGTTCCGGACTGCCCGGCCGGTGCTCGTCGGTACCACATCGGCGACCGGGTTCATGGAGATGGCGGTGCGGAACGGCGTGCGGCACCGCGCGCTGTCGCTCGTCAATGGCTCGTTCAGCGAGCGCTTCGCCAAGCTGGTGAGCGCGTGCGGCAAGGAGTGCGTCCGGCTCGACGTGCCGCCCGGCTGCGCCGTGGAGTCCGACATGCTGCGCGACACCCTGCGCCGCACGCCGGTCGACGCGGTGACCCTGGTCCACTCGGAGACGTCGACGGGTGTGCTCCAGGACGTCGAGGCGCTCGCGAACGTCGTGCGTGAGTTCGACGACGTGCTGCTGCTCGTGGATGCCGTTACCTCGCTCGCGGGCTCGCCGGTCGAGACCGATCGCTGGAACCTCGACTTCGTCCTCACCGGCTCTCAGAAGGCGCTGGCCCTACCGCCTGGCCTGGCCCTCGGTGTGGCATCCGATCGCATGCTCGAGCGGGCCCGGACGCTCCCCGCGCGGGGGCTGTACTTCGATCTGGTCAGCTTCC
>DASQAM010000221.1:0-1946 GCA_035635735.1 Gemmatimonadales bacterium
GGTCACGCTCCCGGACGGCCGGCGTATCCCGGCGACGCTGGCGGGGCGCGACCGCGGCACCGACCTCGCGGTCCTGCGCATCGCGTCCGGGTCACTGCCCGTGGCAACGCTCGGCGATCCGGCCACGTTGCGTCCGGGGCACCTGGTGCTGGCGTTGGCGCGCCTCGATGCGGGCGGCCCGCGCGCGGCGTTCGGCGCCGTGAGCGCCACGGGCGGCAAGTGGCGTTGCTGGAAAGGCGGCGAGATCGATAGTTGGCTCCAGTCGGACCTCGATATCTATCCCGGCTTCGGCGGCGGCCCGTTGGTGGACGCCACGGGGCGGATCCACGGCGTGAATTCGGGCGGCCTGAGCCGGACATTGGCGACCACGATCCCCGTCGCCACGGTGAACCGGGTGATGACGCAGCTCCTTGAGCGCGGCTACGTCGCGCGCGGCTGGATCGGCGCGGCCATGCAGCCGGTGCGGCTCGACCCGGCGACGCAGCAGCGGCTGAAACGCGAAGGTGGCCTGCTCCTGCTGTCGGTCGAGCCCGACGCGCCGGCGTCCCGGGCGGGACTCTTGATCGGCGACGTCATCGTGGCGATCGACGGCAAGGACGTTGACGGCTTCGACCAGCTGCTCGACGTGCTGGGCGGCGATGTCGTGGGCAAGAAGCTGAAGCTCGACGTGGTACGTGCGGGCCAGCCGGTATCGGTCGACGTCGTCATCGACGAGCGGCCACGCAGAGCGCGATGACGACCATGAGCGCAGCGTTCCTGAGCGACCCGGCGGAACGGCTCGTGGCTAGTGTGGTCGGGATCGCCAACGGGCGTCGGGGTCGCGGTGCTGCCGGCGGAGCCGGCATCGCGTGGTCAGGAGATCTCTTTGTGACCAGCGCGCACGTCGTCACGGCGTCCCACGCGACGATCGTGACGCCCGACGGTCGAGCCGTGCCGGGCGAGGTGGTTAGTCGTGACGCCGAGCGCGATATTGCGGTGGTGCGGGCCGCCGGGGCCGGCGTGCCGGCGGCCGTCGCGGGCGATCCTTACGCCCTGCGGTCCGGCTCCCTGGTCTTCGCGGTGGGCCATCCGTTCGGGGTGAGGGACGCGGTCAGCCTGGGTGTGCTGCAGGCCGTGAGCCCATTGCCGCGCGGGTACGGGCTGAACGGCAAGGGCTCGCTCGTCTGGGTCCAGGCCGATGTGCGTCTCGCGCCGGGGAACTCGGGCGGCCCGCTCGCCGACGCACACGGCCGCGTGATCGGCGTGGCGGCGATGGTCGTATCTGGTGTGGCGCTCGCGGTCCCGGCGCCGGACGTCGAGCGCCTGCTCTCCGGGCTCACGTGAAGCTGCGCGTCCACCTCGACGTGGCTGACCCGGTGACGCGACGCCGGCTGGCGGCGCTGGTCAAGGCGGATCCGGAGATCGTGCTCGTGGCCGAGGCGGAGGCAGCCGATGTGGTGGTGAGCGAGCGGGTGATCGCCACCGCGGCGCCGGCCACCGTGGTGCGGGAGGGAGCGGCACTCACGCCGCGCGAGCGGGACGTGCTGCGCCTCGTCGCGCAGGGGCTGGGCAACAAGGAAATCGCGGCGGAGCTCGATCTCTCGGCTCACACGGTGAAATACCACCTGGCCTCGGTGCTCGCGAAGCTCGGCGTGCGCTCCCGCACCGAGGCAGTCTCCCGGGGCATTCGCACGGGCCTCCTCCCGCTCTAAATTCCGCGCCACGAGCTTTGAGGAAACGAAGTGGCCAGTCGAAAGGAACTGAAGGATGCGCAACCCCGGGGACATCTTTACCGAACCGTCCAACATTGACGTCAACACTCTCAAGAATCTCGGCCCGCTGACCGAGATGGCGGGCATCTGGGAGGGGAGCCGTAGCCTCGACATTCCGCCGAAGCCGCTGTCCGCTCCGGTGCGACAGGCCTTTGTCGAGCACACGGAGCTGCAACCCATCGATCCACAGGCCAA
>DASQAM010000222.1:0-4797 GCA_035635735.1 Gemmatimonadales bacterium
CACTTCGTATTCCCCGGCGAGCACCATCCGGAGGCGCTGCAGCAGGTCGTCGCCGCTCTCGGGGGGCACCATGAGCGTCGCATCCTGCGGGTCGCCCACGAGCGTGCCACACAGCCCGCAGAACCGGGCCGGCGGCGGGACATCCGCGCCGCACTGGAAGCACTTCACGGCCGGACCTTGATGGACTGAGCCAGAGTGGGCGCGCTGTCGGTGAGGATGGAGCTCTCGAGCCGAATCATGAGCGTAGCGGTGCTGATACTCGACTTGGCTACAAGCGAGTCTCGTCCGGCGGTGAGATCGAAAACGCTGGTGTCCGACGACCACATCGTGAGGTGAGGTCGGTCGAGCAGCGTGCCACGCGCGTCGACCACGACGTGGAACGGCACCGTGCTATCGCGGCGGAGGATCGTGTCGCCGACGTAGGTGATGGTGACGGGCTCCGGGCCGGCAGGGCGGAAGACGTCCGCGAACCCGCACGCCAGCGCGGCCATCCCTCCCAGCACCGTCAACGCGAGCCGCACGACTGGGCGAGCGGGCACCATAATCAACCCACCTGAGGCAAGGCCGGTCTACAAGTTGGGAGGGACGACGCGGATAGCAATACGGCAGCCCCGCGGCCCGCGCGCTAACCAGTTGCCCGGCAGTCGGTTGAGCCCATTGCCACCGGGGCAAAGCTCCGTAACTTCCCGTTCCACCGCTCAAACCGAGGTCAGACCGGATGCGCTCCGCCCTGTCGCTCTCCGTCATCGTTTTCGCCCTCGCCGTCGCCCCACTCGGCGCCCAGGAGACATCAACCGAAAACACCGCTGCCGCGGACGTGGTCCGCCGCATGGGCGAGCTGGAGCGCTCGCTGGCCCTGCCGCAGCTCGTCGCGCGGCTCACGGGGGCGCGCGATCCGCGGCGCGACGCCGTGGTCGCCCGGGCCAAGGACCTGATGGACCGCGAGCTCCTGGCCATGGCCGACGACATCACGCGTCACCCGGAGACCGGTTGGAAGGAAGAACGCTCGGTGAAGATCCTCACCGACTATCTCACCGCGCACGGCTTCGACATCGAGCCAGGCGTGGCGGGTCTCAAGACGGCATTCGTCGCGCGCTACCGCAAGGGCACTCCCGGCCCGAACTTGGGCGTCATCGTCGAGTACGACGCGCTGCGCGGCACGAGCCGCGACTTCCACGGCGACCAGCATAGCGCCCAGGGGCCCGTGGGGCTCGCCGCCGCCGTCGCCGTCACGGAGTTCCTCGCGAGCTCGAAGACCCCGGGTACGGTGACGGTGTACGGCACCCCGGCGGAGGAGCTCGCGTCGCCCGCCGCGAAGACCGTCATGTACAACGCCGGCGTCTTCAAGGGCGCGGACGTTCTCATCCGCTCCCATTCATCCACCGCGACCCAGGCACCGGGCGCCGGCTTCGGCAGCTGCTGCATGAACATCAACGTCGTGCACTACACCTTCTCCGGCGCGCCGGCGCATCAGCTGCAGGCGTGGGACGGGCGGGATGCGCTGATGGGCGTGATCGAGCTGTTCAATCACATCGACGGCCTGCGCAAGACGCTGCGCCCGGAGACCAAGGTCCAGGGCATCATCACCGAAGGCGGCAAGGCGCCGAATGTCGTGCCCGACCGCGCCGTGGCGGAATTCTGGATCCGGTACCCCGACCCGGTCTATCTCGCGCAGGTGACGGACCGGGTGAACGACGCCGCCCGCGGCGCAGCCCTCGCCACCGGGGCCAAGGTGCGCATCGACCTCGACTCGTCGTCGCGCAACGGTATTTCGGTCGCGGCCTTGAACGGCGTCGCGTTCGCGTACATGAAGAAGTTCGGGGCGACCAAAGTTCAAGACGACCCGGGGCGGCCGATCTCCTTCGAGGAAACCGGGACCGTCGCGACCCAGATGCCGGGCGTGGGCGTCACCGCCCACAGCTCGAACGGCGGCTACCACACCTTCGAGATGGAAGCGGACGCGCTCGGCGAGGTGGGCCATCACGGTTTCCTCGTGGATGCGCAGACGATGGCCGCGGTGCTGTACCACTTCGCCACGGACGCGCCCTATCGGGCGGCCGTCCAGCGCGAATTCGACGGCCTGAAGGGCCTGTACAGCGACTATCTCGCGGCCCTCCGCAACGCGTATCCGCTGCCCACCGTCCCCGAGCCGACCGGGAACTGACTCATGCGCGTCCTCCTCGTTGTCCTCGCCGCCACTTGCAGTGTGGCATCGCTCACCGCCCAGCAACGCGCCATCTCGGACAGCGATCTGTTGGCGTTCCGCTGGGTCGCGAGCCCCCAGATCTCGCCCGACGGCCGCCAGGCGGCCTACGTGCTCGTGGCCGTAAACGCGAAGCACGATGGCTACGAGACGAGTCTGTGGCTCGTGGGCACCGATGGCGCGTCAGCCCCCCGGCGGCTCACCGCCGGCCCCAAAGACGGCGCGCCGCGCTGGTCACCCGACGGCACGACGCTCGCGTTCCTACGTCCTAAGGACGGCCACTCGCAGCTGTACGTGCTGCCGTTGACGGGCGGTGAAGCGCAACAGCTCACCGATCTGCCGAAGGGCGCCTCGCCGGCGGCGTGGTCGACCGACGGGAAAGTGATCGCCTTCACGAGCACCACCACCGCGGAGGACCTCGCGAAGCAGGATAAGAAGGACAAGGGCGACGAGTCGAAGAGCGACGTCCGGGTCGTCACGCAGGCCGAGTTCCGGGGTGACGATGAAGGGTATTTCGACCCGGCGGAGCATACCCACATCTGGACGGTGCCGGCCGGCATGCCCGGCGACGAGCCGGCGAAGGCGCGGGAAGTGACCTCCGGCGAGTTCGACGAGAATGGGCCGCAGTGGAGCCGCGACGGGACGCGGATCTATTTCGTCTCGGACCGCGTGCGCGAGTCGTACTATTACCCGCCCGACAACAACTTCTACTCGGTGCCGGTGGCCGGCGGCAGCGCCTCGCTCGATACGGTCGTGGACATCAACGGTCCCGTGTTCGGGCCCGCCGTGGCGCCCGACGGCAAGACGGTCGCCTTCCGCGGCTGGGTCAACCCGCGCGCGGTCCGTTCCTACAACCAGTCGGATCTGTTCGTGTCGCGGGACGGTCGAGCCAGCAACCTCACCGCGGACTACGACTTCGACATGGGCGGCAGCGTGCTGGGTGACCAGGCGCCGCCACGCGGCGGCGAGGGGTCGAGTCCGAACATCTGGACGGCGGACGGCAAGGCGGTGATCGTGACCACGACCGAGCACGGCCGCTCGAACCTGGTGCGGTTCGACGCACAGAGCGGAGCCCGCGAGCCGTTGACCACCGGAGATCACGCCGTCCTCGCCTACACCGCAACGCCCGACGCCCGACGCTTCGCCCTGACGATCGGCGACCCGACGCACCTCCCCGACGTGTATGCGCTCGACGCGCAGACCAAGCGCCTCACCCAGCTGACCCACGTTAACGACTCGCTCTTCGCCAAACTGCAGCTCGTCACGCCGGAGGACTTCTGGTACACGAGCTTCGACGGCAAGAAGATCGAGACCTGGATCATGAAGCCGGTGGGCTTCACGTCCGGCAAGAAATATCCCCTGATTCTCAACATTCACGGCGGGCCGCACACCGCCTACGGCTACATCTTCTTCCACGAGATGCAGTGGATGGCCGCGAAGGGTTACGTGGTTGTCTATCCCAACCCGCGAGGGAGCACCACGTACGGCCAGGAGTTCGGCAACATCATCCAGTACAAGTATCCCGGCGACGATTACAAGGATCTGATGATCGCAGTGGATTCCGTGGTCCGCCGCGGCTACGTGGATTCGACCAAGCTGGGCGTGACGGGCGGCTCGGGCGGCGGGCTGCTCACCGACTGGGCCGTGGGCCACACGCACCGCTTCGCCGCCGCGGTGTCGCAGCGGGACGTGGCCGATTGGCTGGGCTTCTGGTATACGGCGGACTTCACGCTGTTCCAGCCGTCGTGGTTCCGCTCCACGCCGTTCCGCGATCCCCAGGAGTTTCTCGCCCGCTCGCCGGTGCGCTACGCCGACTCGGTCACCACGCCCCTGATGTTCATCCTGGGTGAGGAAGATCTCCGGGCGCCTCCCAACCAGGGCGGCGAAGCGATGTTCCGCGCCCTCAAGTATCTGCGCAGGACCACGGTGCAGGTCCGCTTCCCGGGCGAGTCGCACGAGCTGTCGCGCTCCGGCAAGCCGGTGCACCGGGTGGGGCGGCTGCAGCACATCCTGAACTGGTTTGACAAGTATCTGCTGGGGAAACCCATCAAGCTGTACGACGTGCAATGACCGCGTCGCTGCACCGGCGATCACGGGTTAGTCGGCGCCCCATCACAACGGGGCGCCGACCGACCGTACCGTGTCAGGAGGGGTAGAACCGAATCTGCAGCAGCTTCAACCCGTTGTTGTCGTACTGCCAGAGGAAGTCCTGCAGGCAGGTAGCGAACAGGCTCACGGTCGGCGTGCCACACGCCAGCTCGGCCGGGCTCCCCGCTACGAGGGTAATGGTCGTGAGCGCACTGGTCACGTTGCGGAAACTGCTCTTGCCCGTCCCGCGCACGAAGACCTCGTTGTCGGTCGAGCACAGGATTGTGGCCACGCCCGTGATTGGATCGATGAACGTCGCGCAGGTAGCGATCTTGGACTGCCCACCCGGCGTGCCCAGCGCGCGGGCCCAGACGGTGTAGGTGCCTGGGACGGGGAGGGCAAACGAGGCTTCGCCGTCCGTCCCGTTCTTGTCGAGCACTTCGAACACGCCGTCGGCCGCCTGACTGAGCAGGATCTTCGTCGTAACGGCGTCGCCGGTGCGGCTC
>DASQAM010000223.1:0-1554 GCA_035635735.1 Gemmatimonadales bacterium
GTCCACGAAGATCGCCACCGAGGCGTCCACCGCCGACAACTCCTCCACGGCGAGCACGGTCATCAGGAGGTTGCCGCCCGCGCCGCCGTGGGATTCCGGGATGTCGATGCCCATGAGCCCCAGCTCGAAGCACTTCGCGAGTAGCCCCGGGTCCACCGTGGACGCCCGCTCCATCGCGGCCACGCGTGGCCGAACTTCGCGCTCGGCGAAGTCGCGCACGGTGTCGCGGAACAGCTCCTCTTCCTCGGAGAGCTTGGTGAGGGGGGGCGCCATCTAGCTCACCGGTCCCTGATCCGTCGCACGAACTTGAGCCCGGACCACACGTCGTCCACCGCCGCCACTTTCACGTCCACGAGGCCGTGCGCGAGCCCGATCACCCGGATCACGTCCTCGGTGAGGTCGGTCGCCACGCCGGATGCCTTCTTGGGCCACGAGATCCACAGCATGCCGGCCGGCGCCAGTGCGCGCGCCAGCGCCGCGAATCGGCGTTCGAGCTCCCGCTTCTCGCTCGTGAAGAATTGGACGAAGTCGAGAGAACCGGCCGCGCTCCGCTTACGCCAGATCCGCGGGACCTTGCCGAGCGTGCGCTCGTAGCCCCTGGGCGCCTGGAGGATCGCGATGCGCATCTCCGGCTTGATCCCCAGCTTGGCGACCAAGGGTTTGCCGGAATATCCAGTCACCTTCTACCGCCCTTTGTACATCACCCGCCAGATCCTGCCGGCCGCGTCGTCGGTGATGTACAGGGAGCCGTCGGGGCCCACGGCCACACCCACCGGCCGGTGCTGCGGACCGGCGCCGTCCTGGTGCCAGAAGCCGTCCGCGAACGTCTCGTACGTCCCGACGGGCTTGGCGTCCTTGAACGGCACAAACACGACACGATAGCCGGCTTGGGGCAGGGGCGCGCGGTTCCACGAGCCGTGAAACGCCACGAAGGCCCCGTCGCGAAACCGCGCGGGGAACTGAGTGCCCCGATAGAACGTCAGTCCGTCCGGCGCCCAATGCGCCGGAAACGCGACTAGCGGCTCCTTCTTCTCCTTGCACCGTCCGACCGTCTTGCCGTCGCCACCATACTCGGGCGCGAGCACCAGGTGACCCAGCTCGGGGTCGTGGTAGCAGTACGGCCAGCCGTAGTCGTCCCCTGCCGAGAGCTTGAAGAACTCCTCCGAGGGCTTTTCCGCACTCTGCGCCAGCGTGAACAGCTTGGACCAGTTCTGACCCAGCTGATCGCGACCGTGCTGCGTCGCGTACAGCTCGCCCGACGGCGCGACGGCGAGCCCGACGGCATTGCGGATGCCCGTGGCGAAGCGGGTGCCGCTCGCCTGTGTCTGATCGGGCTTGGTCGCGTCGAACCGCCACACGCCGGCCCGGTACGCGAGCTCGGAGCAGGGGTCCTCCCCAAGCGACTCGCTCGAACGGTCCTTCACCTGACAAGAGTTGGTGGCGGATCCGATGTTGACGAACAGGGTGCGGCCGTCGGCGGTGAGGGCCAGGTTGCGCGCTGCATGCCCGCCGTCAGCGAGCCCCCGCACGAGCACGTCCGGCGCGCCGAGCGGG
>DASQAM010000224.1:0-4298 GCA_035635735.1 Gemmatimonadales bacterium
GACAAGAAGCAGCGCTCCCTGTTTCACCCGCCGTCGACCTGCCCCCGCTGCGGGCGCCGGATCCCGTGGCGGGACAACGTGCCGGTGGTCTCGTGGCTGCTGCTGCGCGGCCGATGTCGCTCGTGCGGTCAGCCGATCTCCGTGCAGTACCCGATCATCGAGGCGGTCGTCGCGCTCCTGTGGATCGCCGCCATGCTGGCCTACGGACCGACGGCCCGGTTCGTCGAGGGCGTCGTGCTGGGCACCATTCTCCTCGGCATCGCCATCACCGATGCGCGTCATTACCTCATTCCCGACGAGTACAACTGGACCGGACTCGTCCTCGGGCTCGGCCTGTCCCTGACGGCCGGCGTGCCGGGCTTCATCGAAGGCGTGGTGGGCGCCGCCACCGGCTTCGCGCTGTTGTACGCCGTCGGCCTGGTGGGTGGCTGGGTCTTCAAGGAAGAAGCGATGGGCGGTGGCGACATCAAGATGATGGCGATGGTGGGGGCGTTCGTCGGCTGGAAGGGCGTGCTGTTGACGATATTCGCCGGCGCGCTGTTCGGCAGCCTCGTGTACGTCCCGCTGCTCGTCCTCGGGAAACGGAAGCGTCACGTCCCGTTCGGGGTATTTCTCGCCATGGGAGCCGCGGTGGCCTTCGTGTTCGGTCCCGCGATTTATGACTGGTACCGGCGATTCCTGGCGGCCGCCTGACCTGAATGAGCGATCCGTTCGAAGGGCTGTTCGATTCGGGAGAGGTGCTGGAGCGCGTGGGGGTGAATCTCACGACCCAGGCGCGGCGCGGTGACCTGGAGCCGGTGCGCTGTCGCGACGCCGAGATCGCGCGGGTGGTGGACATCCTGCTGCGTCAGAGCAAGAACAATCCCGCCCTGATCGGGAAGGCCGGGGTGGGGAAGACCGCGATCGTCGAAGGACTCGCCCAGCGCGTCGCCGCGGGGGACGTTCCTCCGGCCTTGAAGGAGGTCCGCGTGGTCGCGCTCGACCATGTCGCCCTGCTCGCGGGCACCACGTTCCGCGGCCAGTACGAGGAGCGTATCCGAAAGCTCGTGCGCGAGCTGTCCGCCGACCCGGACCTGATCCTGTTCGTCGACGAGCTGCACAACCTCATCGGCCAAGGCACCGCGCTCGGCGCCGCGATGGACGCGGCCAACATGCTGAAGCCCGCGCTGGTGCGTGGCGACATCCGCATCGTCGGCGCGACCACGGGGGGCGAGTACGACAAGTGGATCCGCGGTGATCCCGCGCTCGAGCGCCGCTTCCAGCCGGTCCTGGTGGAGGAGCTCGACGCGATTCAGACCTGGGAGGTGCTCGTGGCCCGGCGACCCCGTCTCGAGCGCCACCACGCCGTGGCGATCACGGACGACGCGCTCAAGGCCGCGATCGTCCTCACCGACCGGTTCGTTCCCGAGCGCGCCCGCCCCGACAAGGCCATCGACGTGCTGGACGAGGCCTGCGCCCACGCGCAGGCGACCGCCCGAGTGTCGCCGGAGCTCGACCGACTGATTCGTGAGCGGCGCAAAGTGGACGCCATGATCCGGCGGGGCCTGACGCACGAGCGGCCCCCGCAAGAGCCGGCGGAGGACCTGATGGCGGACATCTTCCCGATGTTGGAGCGGATCGGGGCGGAGATCGAGAAAATGCTGGGAGGGGGAGGCCAGGGGAGGCCGGGTGAGGTTGGGGGAGGCCGCTCCCTTGACGTACAACCGTCCCCAACCTCCACCAACCTCCACCAACCTCCCCCAACCTTGGCCGAGCGTCGTGCGGAGCTGGACCGACTGCTGCGCGAGGAACTCGAGCATCAAGGGATAGTGGTGACCGGTCAAGCGGTCGCCCGCGTCGTGGGGGTCGCCGTCGGTAAGGGGATCGAGTGGCAGGCGTGACGCGGGCGTGCCTCGCCGCGGTGACGGTCGTCGCCACGGTGGGGAGCACTGGATGCGAGCGGCGGGCGCGGGAGGTCCAGAGCGAGGCCGAGCTGAAGCAGGCGGTGCAGCAAATGATCCCCGCCGTCGAACGAGCCACCCGCCTGCGGTTTCGACAGCGCCCCGTCGTCCTGCGTCGCAGTCGCGTGCAGGTTCGGGACTATGTCATCCACAAGTTCGACGACGACCTCCCGCCCGCCGAGCTCGAGGGCGCGCAGGCCGCGTACCGGTTGTTCGGCCTGATCCCCGATTCGCTCGACCTGCGCCGCACCATGATCGACCTCCTGACCGAGCAGGTAGCGGGGTATTTCGATCCCGACTCGAACGCGCTCTACATCCCCACCGACATCGATCCGAGCCAAGCTCGTCTCGTGATCTCGCACGAGCTGGTGCACGCCTTGCAGCACCAGTACTTGAACCTCGACTCGCTGGTGGAGCTCAAGCGTCAGAACGATCGGCGCAGCGCGGCGCAGGCGATCCTCGAAGGGCAGGCGACGCTCGCCCAGATCCTGGTCCTCATGCCGGAGCAGAAGATCGAAAGCCTGCCAAACTTCTGGGACCTGCGGACGGCGCTCGGCGGGCAGCAGGATCAGATGAAGGTGTTCGGGCGCGCACCGTTGTGGCTGCGCGAGAGCCTGATCTTCCCCTACCTGGGTGGCGCCGAGTTCGTGCGCTGGTTCGACCACGAGTACCCGGGGAAGCAACCCTACGGCGTCCTCATGCCGATCTCCACCGAGCAGATCCTGCACCCCGCGCGGTACGTGGCCGGGGATCGTCCCGACGCGCTGGCGTTCGAGTCGCCGGGCTCCGAGACGGTGCGCTACGAGGACGGGCTGGGCGAGTTCGAGATCCGTCTGTTGCTAGAGCAACACCTGGGCGACGCCGGCGCCGCCGCCTTGCTCGCGACGGGCTGGGATGGCGACCGCTACCGGGTGCTCGGGCGGAGGGCCGGGAACCGCGGTGGGAAGGTGGGGGGAGACGCGCTCGTGTGGTACACGCTGTGGGATGACAAAGCTGCGGCTGCGCGCTTCAAGAAGGGGCTCGAGAGCGCCTGGGCGAAACGACGGTCGGGCGGTTCCACGGGCAGGCGATCGGAGATCAAGCAGCTGCTGGTGAGCACCGTACCCGTGGTGCGGCTGGTGGACGCGCCTGCGGCTTGGGCGGGCTGGAAACGGGTGCCCACGATTCGGATCACCCGTGCCGCGCGTTGATCCCCCCACTTGGATTCCCGCAACTCGCTAAGTAGTTTCGTAGGCTTATGTTTACGGCCCTCTCCGAGCGGTTGACGGCCACTCTCAAGCGGCTCACCGGTCGGGGAGTGCTGTCGGAGCAGGACGTGACCGAGGCGCTGCGCGAGATCCGGCGCCACCTGCTCGAGGCCGACGTCAGCTTCGAAGTCACGACCGGGTTCGTGGAGCGCGTGCGCGAGCGCGCGGTCGGGGTGATCGCCGTGAAATCGGTGAGCCCCGGCCAGCAGGTCGCGAAGCTGGTGCACGACGAGATCGCGAGCCTGCTGGGTGGGACGAAACGGACGCTCGAATTCGCACCCGTCGGGCCGACGGTGATCTTGCTGGTTGGGCTGCAGGGCTCGGGGAAAACCACCACCGCGGCGAAGCTCGCGCGACGGTTGAAGCTCGAGCAAAAGGCGCCGGGGCTGGTGGCGGCGGACCTCTCGCGCCCCGCGGCCCGCGAGCAGCTGGAGCAGCTCGGTGCGCAGGTCGGCGTGCCGGTCTTCCCAGGGGAGCGGGGAGCGGCGAGCGGTACCGTCCTCGAATGGGTCCAGCGGGCGGTGCGAGAGGCGGAGAAGGCGCGCTGTCGCACGGTCATCGTCGACACCGCCGGCCGGCTGCAGATCGACGCGGAGCTGATGGATGAGCTCAAGGCGCTGCGGGCGGCGACGAGTCCGCGCGAGGTCCTGCTGGTGGTGGATGGGATGACGGGGCAGGACGCGGTGCGGATCGCGCGCGGCTTTCAGGAGGGCGTCGGGCTGACCGGCGCGATCCTGACCAAGCTCGACGGTGACGCGCGGGGCGGGGCGGCGCTCTCGATTCATGGCGTTACCGGGGTGCCGATCAAATTCATCGGCATCGGGGAACACGTAGCGGCGCAGCATGCTGCGCCCCAACTGGAGCCCTTCGACCCGGTGCGCATGGCCGGCCGGATCTTGGGCCAGGGCGACGTGGTCGCGTTGGTGGAGAAGGCCGCCGCCACTATGGATGCGGAGGCCGCACAGCGTCTCGAGCGAAAGGCGCGCTCGAAGCGGGGGATGGACCTCGCGGACTTTCTCGTCGCGCTGAAGCAGATGCAGGCGATGGGACCGATCAAGCAGGTGCTCGGCCTCTTGCCGGGCGTGAACGCACAGGCGCTCAAGGCGGTCAA
>DASQAM010000225.1:0-12538 GCA_035635735.1 Gemmatimonadales bacterium
CGGTCGAGGTCCTTTTGGAAGTAGTCGGGAGTCCCGACGAAGTAGTTGTAATAGTTCAATTGATCGGCCTTGCCGCCGAAGCCGCCCACGCGCTCCATCCGCGACAGGAACTGCGCCTCGAAGGTGTTCTGGGCTCGCTCCACCTCCCGCGGCGTCGGACCCTGGTCGGTGAGCTTCTGCAGCTCCTCGTCGATCACCCGCTGCAGCTCGCCGAGGTCGTGGCCGGGGCGGGCGGTGGCATAGACCTCGAACTTGCCGTCGATGCGGCCGCCATCCTGGAACGCCACGACGTCCGTCGCGACTTGCAGCTCGTACACCAGCCGTCGATAGAGGCGTGACGACCGGCCGCCGGCGAGCACGTTCGCCAGGACATCGAGCGTGGCATCGTCGGCGCTGAACGCCTTGACCGTGTGCCAGGCATCGTACACACGCGGCACTTGGACGCGGTCCTCCAGCACGGCGCCGACTCCCGCCACCGACACCGGAGGTGGCGGGGTGCGGGTCACGGCGGGCCCGCGGGGGATGTCGCCGAAATAGCGCTCCGCGAGCTGGCGCGCGTCCCGCGTGGTGATATCGCCCGCGATCGCGAGCGTCGCGTTGTTCGGCGTATAGTACGTCCGGAAGAATTGTCGCACGTCTTCCAGGGTCGCCGCCTGGAGATCCGCCATCGAGCCGATGACCGGCCAGTGGTAGGGATGGTTCGTGGGGTACAGCCGCTCCAGGATGTTCTCTTCCGCGAGCCCGTAGGGACGGTTCTCGTAACTCTGCCGCCGCTCGTTTTGCACCACGCCGCGCTGCAGGTCGACCTTGTCCGCCGTCATCTCGGGCAGGAGGAACCCCATCCGGTCCGCGTCGAGGTACAGCATGAGCGGAAGGGCGTTCGCGGGCCCATCTTCATAGTAGTTGGTGCGGTCCTCGGTCGTCGAGCCGTTGTTGTCGGCGCCCGCGGCCTCGAGCAGCCGGTCGAACTCGCCGGTCGGGACGTGCTGGGACCCCATGAACATGATGTGCTCGAACAGGTGCGCAAATCCGGTGCGCCCCGGCTTCTCGTCCGACGAGCCGACGTGATACCAGGTGTTCACCGCCACCACCGGCACCGAGTGATCCTCGTGCACGATCACCTGGAGGCCGTTGGGGAGCGTGAACGTCTGGTAGGGGACACGCAGAGACTGGGCGGACAGGTGGATGGGCGGGCGAGCGGACAGGAGTCCGAGCACCACGGCGGTGGCGGTCGTAATGCGGGTCATCATCACTCCTCTAGACGCCGGATTCGAGCAAACAGTTGCAGCGAAAATTACCACCCCTGCCGCAGAATTGCGGCGGAAACCTCGCTCGCGCAAGTTGCGTAGGGCGCGCGACAAAGGAGATCCACCATGGTGCTGGGTTTGTTGATCGGAGCGGCCGCGCTAGGCGGGGGCTTCCTGGCCACGCGGAACTTCGTGCGGCGCCGGCTGCGCTTCGTCGATGCGGTGCGGAGTCCCGCGGCGCCGCTCGTAGCGGGAATCGCCGGGGGGCTCGCCGCCAGCGTAGTGGCGCTCCCCCTCGGGGTGCTCCTTCCCGTCGGGGTCTGGACTGCGGCGGCGTTCGGGGTGGGAGTAGCCGGGGGAGTAGCGAGCGGGCGGCGGACCCCCGAGCTCCCGCCCGGGTCTTAGACGACCCTCAGGCCCGCCTCGGGCGCGGCGGCCTCTGGGCGGCCCGCCACGCTACGCAGCGCCCGAACGGCGTCCTTCGCGAACGTCTTGCCCGACCCCTTTTCCACTTCCTCGAGGGCGGTCCACTTCGGAAACGCCGGGCGCACCGGCGTTGCCATCTGCAAGGTCTCGAACGCGTCCGCCACGGCGAGAATCTTCACCGTCAACGGAAGCGGGAGCGTTTCGATGTCCCAGTCCTCGCCCACGATCTCGTAGTAGTGCCCGTACTCCCCGATGATCTCGGCGGCGCCGCGCATGGCGCGCGCCACACCCACCGAGGAGCCCGTCACCGAGCGCGATAAGAGTCGCAGCAAGCGCTGGTCGCGCGTCCCCACTTCGTGCAGCAGCGCCGCCACCCGCAGGTTCTCGACGTCCTCATCGGTGAGGTTCAGCTCTCGCCCGATTGCCGCCGCCACGTCCGCCACCCGGTTCGAGTGCCCCTGCTGATTCCGCTCGGCTGACTCGATGTGGTAGGTCAGGAGCTCGAGGGTCGCCAGGTACGCGTTCTTGACCTCGGCGAGCCGCACCTCCCGCTGCTCCGCGAGCGCGCCCACGACGTAGCCGGTGAGGATCAGGAAGCCCGCCCACGGACCGAGCGCGAGCAGCGCGTCGGGGTAGAAGCCGGGCAGCATGTCCAGGCCCTGCACGTACTGGTAGAAGAAAATAAGCGAAACGACGAACACGCCCGCCATCACCGCGAAGCGTCGGCCGCCGTAGAACCCGGCGAGGATCATGGGCAGATAGTAAAAGCTCAGGAACGCGAACTTCTGCTCCACTAGCGCATGAATCGCGACCATCGCGAGGACCAGCAGGAGCACGAAAATCCGCTCGAAGTGGCGGAAGAAGAAGACCTTGGCGCGCTCCAGGGGACGCGGTTGAGCCACGATAAACCTCGAGCGTAGGCGGTGTGAGGGGACGCAAAAGCCAAACTGGGGAAAGCAGCCCGCCGACGCAATAGCGGGGCCCGGGTTCGTGCCTAGGGAACCCCTCCACCCTCCCCGCTCGCCGTCGCGTCATCAGGACGACCCTGCTCGTACCCGATGCATTGCCGCACCGGAAGCGCCGGGTAGCGAGGGAAGCGCGGGTCTGTGTCGGCGCGCCCGCAGCGGAAGAACGTTGACCCGCGCCGACTGGTCACTTTTCGCATCCAGCGGCAGCTGCGACACAGCCCGACTGAGTCGTTGTCCGTCATCCGTGGTCCGTTGAGGCAATATCGTGCCGGGAGCTGCCCGCGCAACCACGCGCGACCCGCCGGCTATGGCATTTTGACCGGGCGGTTCCCCATTTTGGTGGTCCATGACCGTTGACGCCACGCCGCCCCCCCCGCCCCCCCCGCCCGCCCAGCCCCCCCTATCTCACCTGCCTCCGCCCGAGCTGCCGCCGGGCCTCGTTGCGGAGTACCTCCAGAGCGCGCGCGCCCAACTTGGCGTCCTCGCCGGATTGGCCGACCGGCTTGTCGCCGCCGGCAGCGACCGCAGAGTGATCGACGCACTGCGACGCGAGACTCACAAGGTGCACGGGTCCGCCGGCTCGTACGGGTTCATGGAAGCGTCACGCCTGGCGGCGGGCATGGAGGCGACCGTAAAGGATTGGGCTGCCCGACCCGACGAACCGGACGTGGAACGCGGCTCGCTCGCCCGCTGGTTCGTCAAGCGGCTGGCGGAGCTGCTCGGCCTGGAGGTGCCGGACGCGAGCGCCGCCCCTCCCGCGCCGCCACCCGTCCGGTCCGAGCCCCTGCCGCTGCCGCCGGTCGGCTCACCGCCTCGTCCGTTACCGAGACCCCCAACGCAACGCCCCGTGGCGCGGCCCGCGCGCGCCGTCCCTCCGGCGTTGCCCCCGAATTCCGTGGAGCCTTCCGTCGTCGCATCGGCCGGCGCCGCCGACGTGCCCGAGGTGATTTACGTGGAGGACGACGCGGCGCTCGCCGAGCTGCTCGAATACGGGTTGCGCGCGCACGGATACCGGTTTTTGGCGTATCGTAACGGGCGCGATGCGTTGCGCGAGCTGCTGGCGCTCGATGTGCACGGCACGCATCCCTTGCTACTCCTGGACGTCGATCTTCCCGCCCTGGACGGGTATTCGATCCTGGGCGCCCTGGACCGGGAGCGTCCGGGAACCTACCGCGTTGTTTTCACCACGGTGCACGGCACCGAGGAGGAGCAGTTGCGCGGACTCGAGGCGGGTGCGCTCGACTATCTGGTGAAACCGATCAGCTTGCGCGTGGCGCTCGAGAAGATCAAGCGCTGGGTGGGCCGGTGACAAGTCTGCAATTCCTCTGGGTCGTCGCCGTCGCGCAGGGAGTCCTGCTCGTCGCGTTGATCATCCTGATCATCCTGAATCGCTGGTTCCGTGTGCGTCGCAGCGCCCGGCTCCAGCCGCGCCGGCAGGCGCTGGACGCGGTGATGCAGCGATGGACGATGGGACAGGCGCCCGCAGCCGAAGTGGCACAGGCCCTGGCGCGTCTGCCCGTGTCGCTGGCCGTGGACGCGCTCGTCACGTGGTCCGCCCGGGTGCCCGGGGAGCGGTGGCAGGACCTGTCGCGGGTGTTGGCCACGCAGTGGTGGGCACGCGTGCTGCGCACCAACAACCGATCGGCCCGCTGGTGGAAGCGGCTCGAGTGCGCGCGCTTCCTGTCGGTGGCAGCGACGCCGCACGACATCGGCCGAGTACTCCGCCTGTTGCGCGACGACCATCCCGCCGTACAGATCGCCGCCGCCGCCACGCTCGAGCGCCTGACCAGTCCCGTCCTCGTGACCGCGGCGCTCGCTCAGCTGCCGTTTCTCGGGCCCACGGTCCAGGCCTACTACGCGAGCGCGCTCAAGAAGGCGCGTCCCGCCGTGGTGCGCCACCTGCAGCAGCTGTTCGCGCGGCATGAGGATCCCCGGCTCCCGCGTGTGGTCGAGTTCGCCGCGCGCCTGGAGCATCCGGACCTGCGCGCGCCGTTCACCGCGCTCGCCACACACCGCGACCCGGAGGTGCGGAGCCAGGTCGCTCGCGCCCTCGGGAAGTATCCCCACGCGGACTCGATTGCGTCGCTGCGGCTGCTCGCGCAGGACCGCATCTGGCCGGTGCGAGCCCAGGCCATCCGCTCGCTCGGTATGATCGCCGATCCAGCCACCGTGAACCTGGTGCGGGACGCGCTGCGGGATGGCGAGTGGTGGGTGCGGTTGCGCGCGGGGCTCGCCCTCGCCCGCTTCGGCGCGGCTGGGCGCAACGTCCTGCTCGCCGCCGAAGTCGGCGCGTACGAGCCAAGCCGCGACATGGCGCGGCTCGTGCTGGGTCTCTCCGCGCAGGCGCTGGCGGAATACGCGGCGTGAGCGCCCTCATTCACGGGACCGACCTCGCGATCCTCCTCTACTTCCTGGTGTTGAATTCCTTCTACGCGCTTCTGCTCCTGCTCTCGATCCCCGAGATCTGGGAGCAGACCCGGCTGGCGGAGGACGAAGACTTCCAGCGGCTCATGCAGAGCGACGCCCTGCCGCCGATCTCGATCCTCGTACCCGCCCACAACGAGAGCGCGACCATCGAGGCCAGCGTCACCGCCATCTTGACGCTCGAGTACCGCAACTTCGAGATCATCGTCGTAAACGACGGCTCCAAGGACGATACGCTGGAGCGGCTGCGGCATGCGTTCGACCTGTACGAGGTGCCGCGCACCTATCCGGAGACGATCGTTACCAAGCCGCTACGGGCGTTGTACCGCTCGCGCACTCGGACGCGCCTGCTGGTCGTCGATAAGGAGAATGGCGGCAAGGCGGATTCCCTCAATGCCGCCATCAACGCCAGCCGGTTCCCCTTGGCCATCGCCGTGGACGCGGACACGCTGATCGAGCCCGACGCGTTGTTGCGCCTCACGCGGCCGTTCCTGCTCGGCCGCGAGATCGCGGCCGTGGGTGGCACGGTGCGCGTCGCAAACGGGTGCACGGTGAAGGATGGACGCGTGACCGACGCGCGAGTTCCCGGCCGGTTCTTCCCCGGCGTGCAGGTGGTCGAATACCTGCGCGCCTTCCTGTTCGGCCGACTCGGCTGGAACCGACTAGGCGGGAGCCTGGTTATCTCCGGCGCATTCGGGCTGTTCCGCAAGGAATACCTTCACGCGATCGGCGGGTACCGCACAACGAGTGTGGTCGAAGACCTCGATCTCGTCGTGCGCCTGCACCGCTATCTGCGGCAGGCCAAGCGGCGCTACGAGATTCCCTTCATTCCGGATCCGGTGGCGTGGACCGAGGTCCCCGAGTCCGCGCGGATCCTGTCACGTCAGCGGGAGCGCTGGCACCGCGGCCTGATCGCCGCGATGTGGCAGTACAAGGGCATGCTCTTCAACCCGCGGTACGGCCGTGTGGGATTGATCGCGATGCCCTTCTTCACCGTCGGGGAGATGCTCGCCCCGCTCGTCGAAGTGGTGGGGTACGTGATCACCCTGGGCGGCCTACTGCTCGGTGCCGTGAACGCCGACTTCGCGCTGCTCTTCGTGCTCGTGGCGTGGGGCTATGGGATGCTGCTGTCGCTCTGGGCCGTGGTGCTCGAGGAGGTGAGCTTCCAGCGGTACCGGCGGTTCGGCGATCTGGGCCGGCTCCTGCTGTTCGCCACGCTCGAGAACTTCGGGTATCGGCAGCGGACGGTGTGGTGGCGCCTCAAGGCGTTCTGGTCGGTGTTCCGGCAGAAGCAGACGTGGGGGGAGATGACCAGAAAGGGCTTTGAGTCAGCAGGCAAGCAGGCAATAGAGCCAGCAACGACTAGACGCACAGACGCGCAGGGGTGAACAGGAGACAGGTTGCGAGATCATCCGCTCACTCCCACCAGTTTACCGCTGTGCGTCTAGTCGTTGCCTTGCCCAGCCTCTGTTGCCACTCGCTCCGCAGCTCGCATCACGCGCAGCGCGTTCAAGCCCGCGACTTTTCGCACGTCCTGCTCACTCCATCCCCGTCGCAACAGCTCCGCGAGCAGATCGGGAAACTTCGACACGTCCTCGAGCCCCAGCGGCACCTCCGTGATGCCGTCGAAATCGGAACCGAGCCCGACCGCATCCACACCCGCCACGTCGCGGATGTGCTCGATGTGATCCGCCGCCTGCGCGAGGGTCGCCTTCGGAGCGCGCGCGCCCCACGCCTTGAGCGAATCGGCCACGACGCCCGAGTCGGCGCCCGCCGCGCGTAGGGCGCGGGCGCGTCCCGCCATGCTGTCCTCGTACACCCGCACCGCCTCTGAAACGAAGGCCGGGTTGAAGTTCACCATCACGATGCCCCCATTCGCGCGCACGAGCTTGAGAATCGAATCCGGCACATCCCGTGAATGATGTGTCAACGCGCGCGCTGAGGAGTGCGAAAACATGATGGGAACGCGCGTGGCGTGGAGCGCGTCGGACATCGTGGCGTCGTTGACGTGCGAGAGATCCACCAGAATCCCGAGTCGATTCATTTCGTGCACCACGTCTCGCCCGAACGCAGAGAGGCCGCGGTGCGCCGTGTCGGTGGACGCCGTCGCCCATGACAGGCTCCGCCAATGGGTGAGCGTGATGTAGCGGACGCCGAGCGTCGCGAACATCCGCAGGGCGCCGAGGGAATTCTCAATGGCGTGCCCGCCCTCGATGCCGATCAAGCAGGAGACTCTCCCCGCCTTGAAGTTGCGCTCGATGTCGGCCGCAGTTCTCGCCATGGCGAGGTCACGAGGATACTTCGCGCACAGCCGCTTGATCAGGTCGATCTGCTCGAGCGCGTACACCGCCGGGTGCGGCCCGGAATCCATCGTGGTGACGGGAACGTAGGCGGCCCAGAACTGCGCTCCCACCCCGCCCGCGCGCAGTTTCGGGATGTCGCTCATGAGCTTCGGCTGCAGCGCGGCGAAATCCACGGAGTCGAGGCCACCCCGCTCGCGGATCGCGTCGGGAATGTCGTTGTGGCCGTCGATGAGCGGGACGGTCTTCAGGATGCGCAGGGCCTGGGCGCGGTAGTCCTGCGCGGGCAGGTAGGGCGGACCCGCGACCAGGAAGAACGCGAGCCCGACTGCCACCTTCCAGATCACGCGCATGTGACGCCCGTCGGCTTGGGGGAGCGCGAAAGCTGACGTGCCACCGCCCCCTTATCAATCCCCGCCGATACCGCGCGTGGCAGGCAATGCCGCCCGTGGCCGCTCCGCGTCCACCAGGAACAGACCGTCGCACCGCAGGCATCGCAGCTCCCCGAATACGCCTCGCCACCAGACCCGCTCGGCGCAGTTCGGACAGACCAGGTACGGCCCGCCCCACACGCGTGGGATGACGGTCCAGGTCGTGCTCGGACGAGCGGCGACGAGGTCGAGACACCTGCGCGGCACGATAACCGGCTTGCGGCGGACCTCGATGACGACTTCATCCTGCCCGAGGCTCAGGACGGGGTACCACGCGCCCCGTCGGAACGGGCAGGGCGCGTCGGCTCCCAGGCGCCCCCATCGTCGGGCGGAACGTATTTCGGTGCGTTGGACCTTCACGACGCAAGCGTCGCCGCCCCCGGTAACGCCCGAGCGAACCGTCGGTAACGATCACCGAGAGTCCGGCGAGGCTTCGGGCGTGACGGGCTAGTTACCGCCCGCGGCGATCGCGGCGGCGACCAGCAGCGTCGCGACGCTGGCCGCGGCCGTGAGCGCGAGCCCGGGCACCCGCCCGAACTCCAACCCGAGCGACACGCGTCCGCGCGACTGGACTCCAGACGTGCAGGTCGTCGGTCCACAGCCGAGAAACTCGGACCGCCGCACCAGCTCCGGCCGGGCCGCGACCGCAAACCAGTCGTTGGGACTCCACCGCACCAGGCCGAATACCGAGCCCGACTGGATGTCCCCTGTGGTCATGAGCGGCGCACCCACGGCGATGTCCAGCGCGGCCGCGGACGAGAGCCAGCGACGATAGCGGACGGCCGGCCCGACCACGAATCCGAGCCTGTCCAGACTCGCGAAGACCGACGCGCCAACGGCGTCCCGAGCCGTGGCGTTGACCATGACGCCCCAATCCGCCACCTCGCGAAGTGGCGTGTCGTTGAATGTGTCCCCGCCGAGGACCAGGTAGCCACCGAAGTTCGTGAAGACGAACGCGGAGCAGGCGGGTCTGGGCCGGGCGCGGTAGCAGAGCGGAGCGCCCTGGGCAAGGGCTGGCTCGGACCTCGCCAGCAGCACAGCAACGAAGAGCAAGGTCAGCTGCCGCACAAGAACCTCCCGCTGTCTGGGTCGTGCTACCGGACGTCAGTTTCACGCCCCTGCAATAGACGGAAGGCCATTCAAGCAGATTTCAAGACGACCGAACATTAAGTTTCGGAACGCATGTCCGACGCCAAGGTGAAGATCGCGCTGGAGCTGAACGGCGAGCCCGTCGAGGTCGCGTTCGCGCCCCACAAGACGCTGCTCGAAGTGCTCCGCGAAGATGCGGGGCTGACGGGCACGAAGCACGGCTGCGAGTTGGGCGAGTGCGGGACCTGCACCGTGTTGCTCGACGCCACGCCGGTCCTCTCCTGTCTGGTGCTCGGCCTCGCCTGTGCCGGGCGCCGGGTCAAGACGGTCGAGGGGATGGCGGCGGGCGGCACGCTTCATCCCCTTCAGGAAGCGTTCGCCGAGCTGGGCGCGGCACAGTGCGGCTATTGCACACCGGCGTTCCTTCTCGCCGCCGAGGCACTCCTCGCGTCGAGCCCGCGTCCGACGCGCGACGCGATCAAGCAGGCGCTCTCGGGCAACCTCTGCCGCTGTACCGGTTACATCAAGATCTACGAAGCCGTCGAGCTGGCGGCGGCTCGCATGCGCGGAGAGGACGCGAAGCCGGCGCCGGAGACCCTGTATGGCGTCCGGTAAGAAACCCTCGGGGCTCCGGGTGGTGGGGAAGGCCCACCGCAAGCTGGATGCGACCGCGAAAGTCACGGGTGTCACGCGGTTCGCCGACGACCTGTTCCTGCCCCGGATGCTCTTCGCCAAGCTGCTCCGCAGCCCCCACCCCCACGCTCGTATCCTCTCGATCGACCCGTCCCGCGCCGCAAGCGTACCGGGCGTAAAGGCGGTCCTTACGGGGAAGGACCTCCCGATTCCGTTCGGCATCCTGCCCGTGAGCCAGGACGAGCACGCCCTGGCGCTCGACAAGGTGCGCTTCGTGGGCGACCCCGTGGCGGCGGTCGCGGCCACCACCGAAGAAGCGGCCACCCAGGCGCTCGACCTGATCGCCGTCGAGTACGAAGTGCTGCGTGCGTTCCCCGATGCGCTCGACGCGGTCGAGCACCCTGAGCCGGCGATCCACGACTATGCCGACGCCGGGAACATCCACAAGCTGATCGATCTCGAATTCGGCGACGTCGAGGCGGCATTCACCCAGGCCGACGTCGTACGCGAGGACCTGTTCTTCTTCGAGGGAAGCACCCATCTGCCGATGGAGCAGCATGCCGCGGTGGCCGACTGGTCCGCCGACGGGAAGCTGACGCTGTGGAGCGCTACCCAGACGCCGCACTACGTGCACCGGGCGCTCGCCAAAGTGCTGGAGCTCTTGCCGGCGCGCATCCGCGTGATCGCCTGCCCGAACGGGGGGGGCTTCGGCGGAAAGAGCGATCCCTTCAGTCATGAGATCGTCGCGGCGAAGCTCGCGATGCTCACCGGCCGTCCGGTGAAGATCACCCTCACGCGCGAGGAGGTGTTTTACTGCCACCGGGGACGCCACCCTACGCTCATGTGGGTGAAGACGGGAGTGAAACGGGACGGCGCCATCACCGGCATGCATTTCAAGTCGCTGCTCGACGGCGGCGGCTACGGGTCCTACGGGGTCGCGAGCACCTATTACACGGGGGCGCTGCAAACCGTCACCTATCACGTTCCCCTGTACAGGTTCCAAGGGGCACGGGCGTTCACGAACAAGCCGCCCTGCGGGCCCAAGCGTGGCCACGGCACTCCCCAGCCGCGTTTCGCCCTCGAGGTCCAGCTCGACAAGATCGCCGAGCAGCTCGGCATGGATCCGGCCGAGCTCCGCCTCAAACATCTGGTCCCCCCCAACTCGCTCACCGCCAACTGGCTGCGCATCGGCACGATGGGCCTCGGGCCCTGTATCGAGAAGGTGATTCGCGGCTCGGGGTGGAAGCAGAGGTTCAAACAGCTTCCGTACGGCAAGGGGATCGGGTTGGCGTGCTCGTCCTACATTACCGGCGCGGGCCTGCCGATCTACTGGAACGCGATGCCGCACTCGGGCGTGCAGCTCAAGTGCGATCGCGGCGGCGGGGTCACCGTATTCTGCGGCTCGACCGAGATCGGCCAGGGCTCGGACTCGATCCTCGCCACGATCGTCGCGGAGGTGCTCGGCCTCGACCCGTTCGACGTCGCCGTGGTCACCGGCGATACCGATCTCACGCCGGTGGACCTGGGCAGCTACTCGAGCCGGGTCACCCTCATGACGGGCAACGCGGCGATCCAGGCGGCCGAGCGCGCCCGCGACGTCATTGCCCTGCACGCCGGGAAGAAGCTCGAGGCCCCGCTCGAGCGCGTCACGTTCGCCGAAGGGCGTGTGTTCGACGTCCAGGATCCCGAGCGCGGGCTCACGTTCGCCGAGGCAGTGCAGCTCGCGGAGGCGGCGGAGGGGACCATCGGCACGGTGGGCTCCTACACGCCGGCTCCGTCCGCCGGCCAGTACCGTGGCGCGGGCGTGGGTCCCTCGCCCGCCTACTCCTACAGCGCCTGTGTCGCGGAGGTGGACGTGGACCCTGCGACGGGGATCGTCCGCGTGCCGAAGATCTGGATCGCCCATGACGTGGGGCGGGCGATCAACGCCGCCACCGTGATGGGCCAGATCGAAGGCTCCGTGTACATGGGCCTGGGCGAGGCGCTCATGGAGGAGATGGCCTACCGCGGCAATCGTAACGTCGTCCACAAGATTCCCAGCTTGCTCGAGTACAAGAGCCCGACCACCCTCGAGATGTGCGACGTCGTGACCTACGTGGTCGAAGACCCCGACCCGAACGGCCCGTTTGGGGCCAAGGAGTGTGGCCAGGGTCCGCTGCTCCCCGTGCCGCCCGCGGTGGCGAACGCCGTGTACGACGCGGTCGGCGTGCGGATCGACGAAGTGCCCATCACCCCCGAAAAGGTGTTCAAGGCGCTGCGCCGCAAGGAAAAGGGTGAACCGGGACGGTTTGGACCGACGGCATTTCCGGACATCGCGTGGCCCGAGCCGACCCGGGTCCCGCCGCCGTGGGAGGGCGGAGATGGAAGGGCGGTCCCACTAACCCCGGGCGCAAGCCCGGGGAAAACCCGATCCCGCAATCCCCGGGCTCGCGCCCGGGGTCAGTGAGCGCTTTCATGCTCAGACTTCCTGCGTTCACCTACCTGCAACCACGCACGCTGAAGGAAGCGCTCGCCATGAAGGCGGACGCGGGGCCCGATGGCATGTACGTGGCTGGCGGCACGGATCTGTATCCGAACATGAAGCGGCGGCATCAGGAGCCGCGGACCGTCATCTCGCTCATGGCGATTCCAGAGCTCGCGCGATGCGAGATGCGGGATGCGGGATGCGTCGTCGGATCCTGCATGACCCTCACCGACCTGTCCGCCAGTCCGCCCGTCCGCGAGTCGGCCCCCGCGGTGGCCCATGCCGCCGAGCTCGTCTCCACGCCTCTGCTCCGCAACATGGGCACGCTGGGCGGGAATCTCTGTCTCGACACGCGCTGTAACTACTACAATCAGTCGTACGAGTGGCGCAAAGCGATCGACTTCTGCATGAAGAAAGACGGACACATCTGCTGGGTGGCGCCCTCGTCCCCGCGCTGTTGGGCCGTCAACTCGTCCGATGTGGCTCCGGTGATGATGGCTTTGGGCGCGGATTACCTGCTCGTCGGCCCCGGCGGCGAGCGTGTCGTGCCCGCGGC
>DASQAM010000226.1:0-29162 GCA_035635735.1 Gemmatimonadales bacterium
CGCCGGAGCTCCAGGCTGTCGGCGTCGGGCACGAGAGACGTACCGAAGCGCAGGGTGTCGCCCACGAGCCAGGCCGCGGTGCGCGCGCGTGCCCAGGCCGGCTTCTCGATCTCGACCCCGATGATGAACCGCCCTTCTCCCCGGAGTGGGCCGGCTTCGACCTTACTCCGATCGGGCTCGCCCCGATAGCGCCGGTACAACCGGCCCGAGATCCAATCACCGACGTGGGTCTCGAGGGTGATGCGAAGGTAGACGGTGGAGTCGATCGGCACGGCGCGCGTGGACGGGACGGGGCCCGCGCGGAAGATCCGGGTCAGCTCCCAGGTGCCGTTGAGGGGGGACGCCTGGCCGGCGTGCAGCAGGAGCATGGCGACCACGCCACAGGGTCCCATCATGGTACCAATCTAATACGTCCACGTCAGGACCACCGAAGCCGTGCGGACGGGCTCGAGGGTGCGGGGGACCAGGTTATAGATGTAGTTGAGCGCGTTCGCCACAAGCAGCCGCGCCGACACGGGTCCGCGCTGCCAGCTGGCGCGCAGATCGAGAACCCGGGCCGGCACGCGCGGATCGCGGCCGAAGACGGGCTCGAGCTCGATCCGCTCGATGCGGCTGGTGTAGCGGAACTCGGCTCCTACCGAGAGCATGTGCCACTGGTAATCGGTGCCGAGCGTGAGCACGTGCCTGGGTCGGAAGGAGAGCACCGAATCGGTCGTGAGGTCCCGGGCGTCGACGAGCAAATAGGCAATCGAGGAGGTCAGGCCGCGGACCAGCGACGAGACTGCCAGCGACGCGTCCAGGCCCCGGAGCCGCGCGCGGGAGATGTTCCGGATCTGGATCTTCTGCACGCCGCCGTCGAGGACGAACGTCGGCTCGAGCAAGCGACGGGCCTCGGTCCAGAAGAGCGCGGCGTCGAGACGCCCCCAGGAGGCGATGGGAGCCCCGTTGCCGAGCTCGAACGACCAGGCGGTTTCGGGATCGAGGTCGGGGTTAGGGATGACTTCGAAGCCGAAGGCGCGGGTCGTGACGTACCGCTCCGCGGGGGTCGGCGCCCGGAAGCCGCGGCCCGCGGACGCGCGCCACGTGCCGACGCCGGACCGGATGGCGGCGCCGATCCGTGGACTCAGGACGGTGGCCTTGCGGGCACCGTCGACGACGATATCGTCGAGCCGCAGACCCGCCGTCAGTCGCACGCGGCCCAGACGCTGCTCTGCCTCCGCGTACGGCCCGACGTCGACCTGCGTGTGGCTGCCGACCCGCCCCGAATCGCCGAAAATGTCGCTCGTGATGTCGGTATGCGCCCCCTCGACTCCGACGGTGACCACGCGGTCGTCCCCACCGGCCGCGTGTAGCACACCGGTCAGCTCGGCCCCGAGGCGGTCCGAGACCGACCAGTCGTCGGGGTTGTAGTCTGTGAAATGGCTCCGGAGCCAGGAGCCACGCGCTCGCCACGCAAACGCCCCGGACGCGGTGCGGTCGATCGTCGCGGCGAGATATCCCTTGTTCGAGCGCGTGTAGCTGCCGCGACCGGACGTGTCGATCATGAACGGCTGGAACGCCTGCCCCCGCGGGTCGATGCATGCGCCGGGAACGCACCACGTGGGGAACACTTCGTACTGGTGGCTGGTCCACGCCCCCGACGCGGTGATCCGCGTGCCCGGCCGCGGCAGCCATTCGGCCCGGCCGGCGGTCTCCCACTGGTCGCTGCGATCCTGCTCGCGGTAGCCGTCCGAGTGCCGACCGCCGAGGGTCAGGCTGCCGCGCAGGGTCTCGGTTCCATACGAGCCCGTGACGTCCAGGCCGCCGAGCCCACCCGTGTGGTCGCGGAACGTCCAGGCCTCTGAAGGAGGATTGGCGTACGCGCCACCCGTGGCCCGCAGCCGCCCGTGCCATCCAATCGGAATGTCGTGCGTGATCAGGTTGACCACGCCGCCGAAGGCGGCAGAGCCGTAGAGCGAAGACCCGGCGCCCTTCACCACCTCGACCCGCTCTACCTCGGCGAGCGGCACCATGTCCCAGTCGATCCCACCCCGGTCGCCCTGGTTCGCCGGCACGCCGTCGACCAGCAACAGCACGCGCGACCCGAGGCCCTCGACGAAACCGCTCGAGCCACGGATGTTGACCTGGCCATTGAGGAACAGCACGCCCGGCGCTCGATTGACGGCTTCGTCCACCGTGGTCACGGCGCGGCGCGCGAGATCGGTGTCATTCATGACCGCGACGCTCGTCGCGGATTCGTCGAGCAGCTGCGAGTGCTTGGCCGCCGTGACGATCGTGGCCTGCAGCTCCACGGGGGATGCCGGGAGCCGATAGTCACGCTCGAGCGAGTCGCCGGCGGCGATCGTCGTCGTGTCCACCTGGGACCGGAACCCGATGTGGCCGGCGCGCGCGATCACACGCCCAGCCGGGACGGCGAGCCGATAGCGACCGCGGCCGTCCGCAACGGCCATGGCGGGGCTGCCGACGACGCGCACCGTGGCACGGAGCGGTTGCCCGAGCGAGTCCGTCACGGACCCGTAGAGGACGGCCGTGCCCTGCGCCGCGGCGGCGACGCCGGGCACGATCGCCAGGCAGGCGAGCAGCGGTGCGCGCATCACGGCGGGCACGGCGGGAAGTAGTCGCAGATCCGATGCATGTTGGTGAAGTCGATCGCGAAGTTGATCGAGTCCGCACCCGCGTCGGTCACGTGCACGCGCCCGGTGCCCTGTGGCGTCGCGTCGGCCGGGTTGCGATAGAACCCGACTTCACGCAGCAACGAATCCGCGGTCTGCGCGCTCAGCCCTGTATGGCTCTTCTTTTCCCACACGGCGAGCACCCATTCGTACGTCCCGTTGGGCACCTGCAGCACGTAGCGTCGGGGCGGTCCGCCGGTGTCGACGAGCGCCACGGCCTGGAAGAGCAGGAGGTCCGACGGGCTCTGGGGGAACGTTGCGAACGCCACGATGAGCACGGCTGCGGTACTGTCCTTGAGACTGTCGGGGAGCGAGCCCTGGTAGGTCACAGTGCCGCAGATGCCTGAGCACCCGGTAGTTGGCTGCAGCCCTGCGTTGCAGGCGAGGGCGGCGGCGCACAGCGCGACGCACGCGACGCGACTCCGCATGGTGCAATCATTGCGGCGCGCTGCGGCAGCGTCAACTTGACCCGGGTTTCGGCGGGGAATAACGTACAGCCCGCTATGCCGATCTACGAGTATCGCTGCACGAAGTGCCACACGCGCTTCAGCCGGCAACAGGGAATCGACGAACACGGACACAAGCGGCCGGCCTGCCCCAAGTGCAAGTCGCACGCGGTGGAGCAGGTGTTCTCGCCGTTCTTCGCGAAGACGGTCCGGAAAAGCTAGCGTCCGGTGTTCGAGCGCCTGCGAGACGCGTTGCGCGCCGCCCTGGACGCGGCGACGCCGCCGGGAGACTTGCGCGACCTGGCGCGGCAGATGCGTGAGGCGGTGGTGGAGGCAAAGCTCGCGGTCGGCGAGGCGCGCGAGGCCGTGGCGCGTACCGAGCGCGACCTCGGCCAGGAGCGCCAGCGGCTGGCCGATGCCGAGCGCCGCGGCCGGCTCGCGTCCGAGATCCAGGATCGGGAGACGGTAGAGGTTGCCCAGCGGTTCGCGGTGAAGCACCGCGAGCGCGTGGAGGTGCTCGCGAAGAAACTGGCGGCGCTCCAAGGCGAGGTCGCACTGTACGACCGTGAACTCGGGGACATGCAGGCGCAACTGGGCCGGGCGGAACGCGACCGGCCGCTCACCGAGGCGGAGCGCTCGGCGGAACGTGCCTGGCGCGACCTGCAGGCAGCCGGGGGACCGCGTCCCGGCGTGGATCCGGCGGACGATCTGCTCAAGGCGCAGCTCGACCGCGCGACCCGCGAGGCGGCCGCCGACCGGCAGCTCCGGGAGCTCAAGAAGAAGATGAAGAAGGACTAACCATGAGCGTGATCCGCGGCGTACTGTCCTGGTTCCGTGACGCCTTTGGGCCCGGGCCACGCACCGCGGACGGGCGGCGCTCCGGAGGCAGCATGGACATCAAGCGCGACCGCATGGTCTTTCTCGGCTACGGCAAGTACTGGCGCTCCGACGGCATCATCGGATTGATGCCGATCGAGGATGAGCGCGGTCCGAAGCGGCGGACCAACGTCTTCGTGCAGGGGCGCGCGGAGCCGATCATCGCCTCGCGCACCGAGCAGAGCATCCTCGAGGACATGGGCGCGACCGGCGATGGCTTCCAGGTGCAGGCGCTACGGGAGGCCGTCACGGAGCTACTCGCGGCGTTCCACGAGTTCTCACCGGCCCTGCGCCGGGCGCTTCAGACCGAGCACCACGTCGACGTCGAGCAATGGGAGCAGCGGCTGGGCGAGCTCCTCCGGGCCCCGCAGCGCGCGGAGCCCGTCGAGCAGAACGACCTCTTCGAGTGACGAGTCCCCCACCCGGCTCGTCGTGGTTCGGTCACCCCCGCGGTCTCTCCACACTCTTCTTCACCGAGATGTGGGAGCGCTTCAGCTACTACGGGATGCGCGGGTTCCTGATCCTGTACACCACCGCGTCGATTGCGTCGGGAGGGTTGGGATTCGACGTTGCGCATGGCGCGAACGTATACAAGTGGTACACCAGCTCCGTCTGGCTCACTCCTATTTTGGGCGGTCTGATCGCCGATCGGTTTCTCGGGCAGTATCGCAGCGTGTTTCTCGGCGGCGTGATCATCGCGCTGGGCCACTTTACCCTCGCCCTCAAGTCGCTCCCCAGCTTCTACACGGGCCTCGCCCTCATCGTGCTTGGGACCGGTCTGCTCAAGCCGAACATCAGTGCCATGGTCGGCTCGTTGTACGACCAGGGCGACGCCCGGCGCGACGCGGGCTTTTCCATCTTCTACATGGGCATCAATGTCGGCGCCTTCCTCGGCATTACGGCCGCGGGATGGCTTGCACAGAAGATCGACTGGCACATTGGCTTCGCCGCCGCCGGCGTCGGGATGACGATGGGTCTGATCCAGTACGTGCTTGGAAAGAGGCGCCTGCAGCCCGCCCTGGATCGGCTCGCGGCACAACGCGGGCAGGTCTCCCCCCTCGCCATGGGCTTGGCCGAGGCCACGATCGGACAGCGCGCGCGCCAGCTGTGGGACTCGGCACGGAGCTTCACGGGAGGGGAGCGGAAGCGGATCGCGGCGGTGTTCGTGTTGTTCGTGTTTGCGGCGTTGTTCTGGGGTGCTTACGAGCAGGCAGGGTCAACGCTCAATCTGTTCGCTGATCGGTACACGGATCTCGACGTTTTCGGCTACGTGATTCCTTCTTCCTGGCTCCAGTCCGTACAGCCGATAATGGTGATCATGCTCGCGCCCGTGATGGCTTGGCTGTGGGTCCGCCTTGGGCCGCGGGAGCCATCGAGTCCCACGAAGTTCGGGATCGGCTTGCTCTGCGCCGGGCTGGCGTTCCTCCTGCTCGTGCCCGCCGGGCTCATCGCGCAGAGCGGAGCCGGAGTCAAAGTCAGCCCGCTGTGGCTGGTGGCCGCGTACACCATTGAAGAGATCGGGGAGCTGTGCCTCAGCCCGGTGGGCTTGAGTGCGGTGACAAAGCTTGCGCCCACGCGTATCGTGAGCCTCATGATGGGGGTCTTCTTCCTATCGAATTGGCTCGGGAACCTGCTCGCAGGCTGGACGGCGGGCTTCTTTAGCTCGCTGCCGCTGCCAACCCTGTTCGGCGCGACGGCCGCCGTGACGCTGGGCGCCGCCGTAGTCATGTTCGCACTCCTCAAGCCCGTCCAGCGGCTGATGGGTGGGGTGCGGTAGCCACACCAGTGGCACCGGCCTTCTCTTGAACCCCGGGCTTGCGCCCAGAGACTCGCTCCCTCCGTCGAAGCGCGCTGCTCCGTGAACCCCGGGCTTGCGCCCGGGGTCAGTTAGGCCGCTCCTCTCGAGTTCCGGGGGATCAAGTCCGGGTGGCGCCGGAATTGATCGGCTACGTAGCGAATCGTCCAAGCAAGATCGCGTTTGTGAAGCGTAGTCACGAAGTAACCTCGCGCCCACCGGACGGTACCGGTGACCCGCCGATTGGCGCGGGTCGCGGCCACTGATTTCGCGAGACGCACGAAATCGCTCAGGCGGATATCGGGTCGAAAGCTGACGACGAGGTGTACGTGATTTGCTAACACCGCGTCCCGGAATACCCGTACGCCGGTGGCCCGGCACGCGCTCGCTATGGCCCTCCGCACGTCGCTCGCGGCTGCCGCATCGACGCACGCGACTCGCTTCCAGGTGTGCCAAGTAATGTGAGCGTACATCTGATAAGCGCGGTGGTTGGACATCGCAGGTGACTGACCCCGGGCACAGGCTGGGCTTCGCCAGGAGCCTCTACTGGCCCCGGGCGCAAGCCCGGGGTCCACCATCACTCGGTCATGCCTGATGTCGGACCAAATTGCAGCTGAGTTGGGATGAGCGGTACCGAAATGATGCAGGAGGGAGCCCGCCGTCGCGCAGCCTGCCCCTCAATTGAACCGCGTGGTCCGCCAAAGCAGCCAGCCGGTGCCCAACAGCAGCGCCAGCATCGCCGCCGTGAGACCCGCGACCCATCCCCAGCCGACGGTGAGCTGGGGCACGCGAGCCACCATCCCGAACCCCACGATGGTCGCGGTGGCACCCCCGACCAAGGCCCAGTCGACCCAGGAGCGCCGGCCGGGAGACACGCTCGCGCTTTCGCCGGCGAGCGCGGCGCGGACGTACGCCGGGTCGATGCCGTAGCGGGCACCCTCACGCGCCGCCGCCTCCTGCCAGCGGCGGTGCTCGGCGCCCGTGGCCGAGGCCAGCGCGATCGCCACCGCGCCGAGCGCCATCAGCAGCGACCCGCCGATCACCTGTCCGTACGTCGTCGCCGCACCGCCGCGCAGCTCACCGAACACCAGCAACCCCCACACGAGGCCCCACAGCTGGTTGGTGTTGGACAACGGTATCCCCCGGCTGATACCGACGTACTTCGCCGCATACTGCTGGAACAGATCGCCAACCACCCAAACGAACCCGCCGAGCAAGAGCCAGAACAGCACGTCGCGCGCCCCGGCGAGGTCCGCGGCGAGTGCGGCCACGCCGCCGCGGTCGGCCAGCGCGAGCGCCAGCATCATCACGACCTCACCCACCGTGAAGAACGTGATGAAGGCGAGCGGGTTCATCCCGGTGAGGTAAGCCTTGCGATAGGGGATGTACATCGTACCCCAGAGCGCTCCCGCCGCGAGCGCGGCGGCCACACCTCGCGCCGCATGTCCCGCAGGTGCCCCGGCCGCCGACGCGACTGCGAGCAGCGTCGCGCCCGCGAACATCAGGGCGGCGCCGCCGAGGACGCCGAGACGGCGCCCCCATCCGGTCCCGTGAAGCTCGTTGAAGAACACGGCCCCCCACAGGATTCCCAGCAGGCTGTTCGCGTTCCATAAGGGAAACGCGATGCTCAAGCCGATGTCGCGGATGGCGAAGATAGTGAGCGTGTTGGCGACGGCCCAGAGACAGCCGGCGAGCACCGCCCACACAATGAGGTGAGGCGCCTGCCGCACGTCCGCCCCGATCGCCGCCGTGCCGCGGAGCAGGGCAGGCAGGCTCCACCGCGCGAGGAACACGCCCACTACCATGGCCAGCGAGATCACGACCGGTGAGAGACCGAGGGTCACCATCTTGGTCGGTGCCTCGGCGGCGCCAAGCCACGCGCCTGCGGTGAAGCCGCTGGCAATGCCGGCGAGCTGGAGGCGGCGCAGCCGGCCGGGGTCGAGGCCGGGGGCGGGGGCGGGGGCTAGCGGATCCACCACAGGACCAGTAGACCGCCGATGAGCATGGCGACGGGCACCCAGAGCTGGGCGTCACGCAGCATGGCAACAAATCGTGCGGTCACATCGGCTCCTCAGCAAAGTGGCAGGCCGCGAGCTGTCCCGGTGCGACCTCGCGCAGGGCCGGCGGCTCCGTGCGGCAGCGCGCGTCCTTCTTGGGGTGCGGGCAGCGTGGGTGGAAAGGGCAGCCGGGCGGTGGGTGCGCAGGGGACGGCACGTCGCCCGCCAACACGATGCGCTGGCGCTGCGCCTTGGGGTCCGGCACCGGCACGGCGGAGAGCAGCGACGTGGTGTAGGGATGGCGAGGGCCGCCGTACAGAGTGGGGGCGGGCGCACGCTCCACGATTTTGCCAAGGTACATGACCGCCACCTGATCCGCGATGTGCTTCACGACCGCGAGATCGTGAGCGATGAACAGGTAGGTGAGCCGGCGGCGCTGTTGCAGGTCGGCGAGCAGGTTCAGCACCTGCGCCTGGACCGACACGTCGAGCGCGCTCACCGGCTCGTCGAGCACGAGGAAGTGCGGCTCGACCGAAAGGGCGCGGGCGATCCCGACACGTTGCCGCTGGCCGCCCGAGAGCTCGTGCGGATAGCTCTGCGCGAAGCTGGGATCGAGGCCCACTTCCTCGAGCAAGGCCGCGATGCGGCGCTCGGCATCGGCCCCGCTCGCGATCCGATGGATCGCCAGCGGCTCGGCGAGCATCTGGTGCACCGTCATGCGCGGGTTGAGCGAGCCGTACGGGTCCTGAAACACGATCTGCATGCGGCGCCGCAGCGCGCGCAGCGCGCGTGCCCCGAGCGTGACCACGTCCTGACCGTCGATCGTGACGCGCCCGGCGTCGGGCTCGATCAATCGGAGGATGGCCCGCCCCACGGTGGACTTGCCGCAACCTGATTCGCCCACGAGCCCCAGCGTTTGTCCGGGCGCGATCGCGAACGTCACGCCGTCCACCGCGCGCACGACGGCACGCGCGGGGCCGAGCCCGAGCAGCCGGCGCTCGCCCGGGAAGTGCTTGACGAGTCCCCGCACGTCCACGAGCGCCGGCGTCACGGGTGCGGCGTCCGACGCCGCGGGTCGGTGAGCAGCCAGCAGCGCACGGTGTGGGTCCCGGGCTCTGCCCCGCCGCCCGCGTCGAGCAGGGGCGGTGCTTCCGCGCGACAACGGTCCCACGCGTACGGGCAGCGGGGATGGAACCGGCACCCGTCGGGCCAAGCCGTCGCGGCAGGCACCTGGCCGGGAATGCCGTGCAGCCGGCCGTGCTCGCGGGCGGGCGGGGCGTCGAGCCGCGGTACGGAGGCGAGGAGCCCTTCCGTGTACGGGTGCAGCGGGCGCGCGAACAGCGCCGCGGTCGGCGCTTGCTCTACTACCTGACCGGCGTACATCACCACGACCCGGTCGGCGCTGCCCGCCACGACTCCCAGGTCGTGGGTGATCAGCATGACCGCCATGCCGAGCTCCGCCTGCAGCCGGTCGAGCAGCTCGAGGATTTGCGCCTGGATGGTGACGTCGAGCGCGGTGGTGGGCTCGTCGGCGATGAGCAGCTTGGGGTGGCACACCAGGGCCATCGCGATCATGACGCGCTGGCGCATGCCCCCGCTCATCTGGTGGGGGTAGTGATCCACCCGTTCCTCGGGGTCGGGGATCCCGACGAGCCGGAGCATCTCGATGGCGCGGGTCCGCGCGGCCCGGCGGGACAGGCGCTGGTGCACGATGGCCGCCTCGGCGATCTGATCGCCCACCGTGAACACCGGATTGAGCGACGTCATCGGCTCCTGGAAGATCATCGCGATCTGGTTGCCGCGGATGGCCCGCAGGTCACGGGGCTCGAGGGTGAGCAGGTTCCGCCCTTCGAACTCGATGAAGCTGCCGGGGCGGATGTGACCGGGGGGCTCGGGGATGAGGCGGAGAATCGAGAGCGACGTGACGGTCTTGCCGCACCCCGACTCGCCCACGATGCCGAGCGTCTCACCCGGTTGCACCTCGAACGAGACGCCGTCCACCGCGCGCGCCGTGCCGCTGCCCTGCTCGGTGACGAAGTAGGTCTTGAGGTCGCGCACGCGGAGCAGGGGCTCGGTCACACCGCCTCCCGGCGAGGATCGAGCGCGTCCCGCAGCGCGTCGCCGACCGCGTTCAGCGCCATCACCACCAGCGAAATCGCCAGTCCGGGAAAGGTCGCCGACCACCAGGCGACGGCCATCTTGTGCCAGCCGTCGGCGATCATGTTGCCCCAGCTGGGCGTCGGGGAGGGGACGCCCATCCCGAGGAAGGAAAGCCCGGCCTCGAGCAGCATCATGTGGCCGATGCCGAGGGCCGCGGAGACGATGATCGGGGCCGCCGCGTTGGGAAGGACGTGACGAAAGATAACGCGCCCGGCACCCGCGCCTAGCGCCCGCGCCGCGGCCACGAACTCGCGCTCGCGCAAACTGAGCACTTCTGCGCGCACGAGCCGACTGGTCCCGAACCAACCGGTGAGTCCGATCAGCAGTACCAGCACCCAGAGGGCGATGTGCTCCCACAGCGCCACGGCCATCAGCAACACGAAAATGCGCGGCATGGCGAGGCCCACGTCAACGAGCCGCATGAGTGCGGTGTCCACCCAGCGTCGGAAATAGCCCGCGACGGCGCCGACCGCGGTGCCGACCGTGACGGCGACGAGCATCGCCACGGCCCCGATGCCGAGCGACACGCGGGCGCCGTACACGACCCGGCTCCACACGTCCCGACTCAGCGGGTCGGTGCCGAGGAGAAATTGCGCGGAGGGCGGGTGATCCGGGTGTTCGATATCGATCTGGTAGTAAGGGGGGTACGGTGCCACGACAGGTGCGGCGAGGGCGATGGTCACAAAGAAGGTGAGCACGAACAAGCCGGGCCCCGCCGTCGGGTGGCGGAAGAACCGCCGCCCCGGCGCGGTCGCTCGCACGCGTCGTCGCAGCGCCGCGACGACGACGAGCGCCAGCCCCGCGGCCCCGCCCACCGCGAGCCAGTTCCAGATATTCAGGGGCCCCCCTCCCGTCCCCGCACCCGGATCCGTGGGTCGGCCACGGCATACAGCGCATCGGCGATCAGGTTGCCCAGCACCACCATCGCGCTCGTGAGCAGGGCCGCGCCGGTCACCACGGGGTAGTCGCGCTGGAAGATCGCATTCACGGCGAGCCGGCCCATCCCTGGCCAGGCGAACACCGTCTCGATCAGGACCGCCCCCGTGAACAGAAAAGGAAAGGCCAACCCGAACAGCGTGATGATCGGGAGGAGCGCATTGCGGAGCGCGTGCACCAGCAGCACGCGCCGTTCCCGCAGGCCCTTGGCGCGCGCCGTCCGCACGTAGTCCTGGCGGACGACCTCGAGGATCGCCGCGCGCTGGTAGCGCGCCGTGCTCGCCGCGCCCACCAGCCCGAGCGTGAGGGCGGGGAGTGTGAGGTGCCAGAGGAAATCGAGCAGGCAGTACGGCGAGTCGACCCTGGGACACAGGATTGGATCATGAGGACCGCCCGCGGGGAACCAGCGAAGCCATTGTGCGAACACCAGCAGCAGGACTAGTCCCAGCCAGAACACCGGCATCGAGTTGATGAGCAGCGCGACGTTCCCCGCCGCAACGTCGCCGAACCGTCCCGCCCGCGCCGCTTGGTAGATCCCGAGCGCCAGACCGAGCGCGAAGTCGATGAGCAGGGCGGCGAGCGCAAGGATGAAGGTGTTGGGGATCGCGTCGGCCAGCGCATCGGCAACGGGCCGATGCAGTCCGATGGACTCGCCCAGGTCTCCGTGGGCCAGGGCGGCCACGTACTTCACGTACTGCACTAACAGCGGTTTATCGCAGCCGAAACGTCGACACAGCTCTTGGCAGACTTCGGGCGGGAGCGGCCGATCGTCGGGCCCACACGGCTTGCCGTGGGCGAGGTGCACGACGAAGAATGTGATGGTGACGACCGCGAACACGATGGCGATCGAGGCGACCAGCCGTCGCACCAGCCACGCCGCCACCTAGCGCTCCACGCGGTCTCGATCCGTCAGTCGGTCAGCGGGAATGCGCCATGTGCGCAGCAGGGCGAGCCAGGAGTCGGGCCGGATGGTCACGTCCACGATCCGCTTGTGGACGGCGGCCACGTTGGCGGTGGCGTACAGGAAAATGCCGGGTGCGTCCCGGTTCAGCGTCTCGACGGCCGCCCGCCACGCGCGGCGCGCCTGGTCGCGGTTCGCGGCCGACGCCACGGCCTGGTCCACCAGCCGGTCCACCTCCGGGTTCTCGTAGCGTTGGTAGTTGGAGCGCCCGAATCCGGCCGGAGTCCACGTCTGCGGGAAGCCCGACGATGGTGTCGGATCGGTGTTCCACACGTTGAGCAGCGCGTCGAACCGGCCGGCCCGGGCGCGCTCGTTGTACAGGCTGAAGTCGACCTCGTCGAGCTGGACGTCTACGCCCGCGATTCGGAATTGCTCTTGCAGGAGTCGGGCGTACTGCCGCCGGATGGCGCTCGTCGTCGGGAGCAGCAGGCGGAACGCCAGCGGCTTGCCGTCCTTGTCGCGGATGCCGTCGCCGTCCGTGTCGGTCCAGCCGGTCCGGGTAAGGAGCCGCGCCGCTTGGCCGCTGTCGTAGGGCAGCTCGCGGATCTCCGGGTCCCAGATCCACCACAGCTGCGACAACGGACCAGGCGGGACCTTGGCGAACTCGCCCAACACGTTGCGCAGCAGCCGCTCGCGGTCCGTGGCCATGACGAGCGCCCGCCGCAGGTCGCGATCGCCGAACAGTGGGTGAGGCCGCGTCGAATCACCGGGCGCGGCCAGGTTGAATCCCACGTAGCCGTAGGCCGATCCCTTGTAGGGATACGTGGTGAGCTGCGTGTCGGCCCGGGCCCGCTGCACGTTGTCGGGCGTGAACAGCACTTCCACGGCGTCCGCATCGCCCGTGATCAGCTGAGTCACCGCCCCCTGTTGATCGGGCGTGAAGCGCCAGATCACGCGCCGGAGATGGGGGCGGCCGAGGAAGAAGGTCGAGTCCGCGGCGAGCTCGATGGTCTCGCCGGCTTTCCACGAGACGAAGCGGTACGGCCCGTCGCCGACCGGCGCCCGCCCGAACGCGGCGCTGCGCCACTGATCGCGCGGGACCTCCCGCAGGAGGTGCGCAGGCAGGATACGCAGGTGGTACACGGCATCGTAGAACATCTCGGGGTAGCGCTGCCGGAACCGAAACACCACAGTCAGCGAGTCGCGCGTGGTGACCGCGGCGATGTGGCGCAACGAGGAGCGGAACGAGGAGTTGACGAGCGAGTCCGTGTACGTGTCGTACGTGAATGCCACGTCCGCCGCCGTGACCGCCTGGCCGTCCTGCCAGCGGGCTCGCGGGTCGAGATGAAACACCAGCGTCGTCGGGGCGTCCCACTCCCACCGCTGAGCCAGCTGTGGCTGGAAGTCTTCGTCGCCGATCGTGTTTCCCGACGCCCCCAGGTCGGCGAGCTTGAGAAACAGCTGATCCGTCACATCCCGCGTGATCGAGAACTCGCTGACGGGCGGGAGCAGGATGTCCGGCTCCCCGCCGGACGCAATGACCATGGTGCCGCAGTATTCGCCGCTGCAACCGACCGGGCGCTCACACCCGGCGACCAGGATGAGACAGGCGAGCGTTGCGCAGGTCAGGCCGGCACGTGGGCGGGCGGTTGGCATGGCGCCTAAGATTTCACCGCGATGCCCAGCGGCGCCAGGTCCAAATGCAAGGTTGTGGAGGTTGGGGGAGGTTGGTGAAGGTTGGGGGAGGTGGCTGCGTGACGCCACGCCTGCACGACCGCCTCGACTACCTCGTCCCACGTCACGCGTCGTCCCAACTCCGCGGAAAGCGTGGTCGCCGCACTTGCGACGTGTGGCATGCGGCTTACGGCTGCAACGATTCCTTGCGAGCCATCGAGCAGGATGGACCCATGTTGCAAGAAGGCGCTTCCCTTCCGGACCTGCGCCGAGCCGACCAGCTTGCGACCGGCGACGAGTACCTCGCCGCCGACCGGGGTCGCGAAGCAAGACGCGGCCTGGTCGATCCTCCCGGATGGTGGAGGTTGGTGGGGGGCCAGCGTGGCATCGGCACCGAGGGACCGGAGCGCTGCAGCGATGCGTTCGTGGATGGTGTGGTACGCGTGACGTAACGAGCCGAACGCCGCCACGGGCGCGGCTACCGCGTAGGTAACCTCGTGCTCGTGCCACACCGCCCGACCGCCGGTGGGGCGTCGCACCACTTCAAGCCCACGCCGCGCGATCGTCGTGTGATCGTAGCGGGCCGCAGGCTCGTTGCGGCCCAGCGACAGACACGGCGGGTCGAAGCGGTAGAGCCGCAAGAAGCTCAGGCCCGTGTCGTTGGCGCGGTCGAGCAGCGCCGCGTCGATCGCCATGTTTTCGGCGCCGGGGCGGCCCGCAGCGTCGAGGGAGACTTGGAGGACGCATGCTGCCTCAATCAGCGGCGAGCGCATAGGCCTCCATCGGTGGGCACACGCACACCAGGTTCCGATCGCCGTAAGCGCCGTCCACCCGGCTCACCGACGGCCACACCTTGTGCGACCGCGTCCACACGGCGGGGAAGGCAGCGCGCTCGCGGCCATACGGCCGATCCCACGTGTCGGCGATGACGTCTGCCAGAGTGTGCGGCGCATTGGTGAGCAGGTTGTTGCCGCGGGGCTGGGTCCCGTCCTCCACCTCGCGGATCTCCTGGCGGATCGAGATCAGCGCGTCGCAGAAGCGATCCAGCTCTTCCTTCGACTCGCTCTCGGTGGGCTCGATCATCAGGGTGCCGGCGACCGGGAACGAGACCGTCGGCGGATGGAAGCCATAATCGATGATGCGCTTCGCGATGTCCTCCACCTCGATGCCCGCGGACGCCTTGAAGGGCCGGCAATCGATGATGCACTCGTGCGCGATCAGGCCGTTTTGCCCTGTAAAGAGGAGCGGGTAGTGCGCGGCGAGCCGACGCGCCACGTAGTTGGCGTTGAGGATCGCCATCTTGGTTGCCTCCACGAGCCCCTCGCGCCCCATCAGCGCAACGTAGGCCCACGAGATCGGCAGGATCCACGCGCTCCCCCACGGCGCCGCCGACACCGTCCCGCACGGCTGTTGCTGGCGCAGCGGCACCACCGGGTGGTCCGGCAGGAAGGGTCCGAGGTGCGCCGCCACGCAGATGGGCCCCATCCCGGGCCCGCCGCCGCCATGCGGGATGCAAAAGGTCTTATGCAGGTTCAGGTGGCACACGTCGGCGCCTATGTCGGCGGGGCGGACCAGGCCCACCTGCGCGTTCATGTTCGCGCCGTCCATGTACACCTGCCCGCCGTGCGCGTGAATGATGTCGCACGCCTGCCGGATGGAGGCCTCGAAGACGCCGTGGGTGGACGGGTACGTGATCATGAGCGCCGCGAGCGTGTCCTTGTGCTCGGCCGCCTTGGCGCGCAGGTCCCCGAGGTCGATGTTGCCGCTGGCGTCCGCCTGCACCGGCACGACGCGCAGCCCGGCCATCACGGCGCTTGCGGGATTCGTCCCATGCGCCGATGTCGGGATCAAACAGGTAGTGCGGTGCCCTTCACCACGAGAGCGGTGATAGGCGCGGATCACGAGCAGTCCAGTGAACTCGCCCTGCGCCCCCGAGTTCGGCTGCAACGAGACCTTCGGGAAGCCCGTGATCTCCGCCAGCATATCCTCGAGCTGGCGGAACAGCGTGCGGTAGCCGGTGGCCTGTTCCCGCGGGGCGAACGGGTGCAGCCGATTGAACTCGCGCCACGACAGCGGGACCATCTCGGTGGTGCCGTTGAGCTTCATCGTGCACGAGCCGAGCGGGATCATGGCCGACGTGAGCGACAGGTCGCGCGCTTCGAGCCGCTTGATGTAGCGCAGCATCTCCGTCTCGGAGCGGTAGCGGTGGAACACCGGGTGCGTCAGGTAGGACGACGTGCGGTGCAGCGACTCGGGGATTGAGGGGTCGGCTTTCGCGCCGAGGTCTTCCACCATGAAGGGCAGCACCTCGTTGAGCGAGAACGCCGTGACGAGGTCGGCAAGGTCGCCCAGCGCCGTGGCCTCGTCGAGCGAGATGCCGATCCGGGTGGGGGAAATGACCCGCAGGTTGATGCGGCGCGCGCGGGCGGCGTCGAGCAGGCGCGGCAGGACCCAGGACTCCACTTCCACGCACAACGTGTCGAAGAACGACGCATGCACGACGCGGTAGCCGAGCCGGGTGACGGCCTGCGCGAGCAGGACGGCGAGGGTGTGCACGCGCTCGGCGATGCGGCGCAGCCCTTCGGGCCCGTGATACACGGCATACATACTCGCCATCACGGCCAGGAGCACCTGCGCGGTGCAGATGTTGCTCGTGGCCTTCTCGCGCCGGATGTGCTGCTCGCGCGTCTGCAGCGCCATGCGGAGCGCGGGGCGGCCGGCGGCATCGCGCGATACACCGATGATGCGGCCGGGCACGTGGCGCCGATGGGCCTCGCGCGTCGCGAAGAACGCCGCGTGCGGGCCGCCGTAGCCCATCGGCACCCCGAACCGCTGCGAGTTCCCGACGGCGATGTCCGCGCCCCACTCCCCCGGCGGCACCAGCACGGTGAGGGCGAGCAGGTCGGTCGCGACCGTCACGAGCGCCCCCGCGGCATGGGCCTTGTCGCAGAACGCGCGATAGTCCTCGATCTTCCCCTCGGTCGTGGGATACTGCAGCAGCGCGCCGATCACGCCGGGGCGGAACTCGAAACCCGCGGGATCCGCGACGACGGTCTGCACGCCGCGCGCCTCCGCCCGGGTGCGCACGACCGCGATCGTCTGGGGGTGGCATCCCTCGGCAATCATGAACATCGGCGTGGTGCCGGGGGGCACCTTCGCGACCGCTTCGGTCAGGTTCATCGCCTCGGCGGCGGCAGTGGCTTCATCGAGCAGGGAGGCGTTGGCGATCGGCAGGGCGGTGAGGTCGGCGACCATCGTTTGGAAGTTGAGCAGGGCCTCGAGCCGGCCTTGCGCGATCTCCGGCTGGTACGGCGTGTACGCCGTGTACCAGCCCGGGTTCTCGACGATGTTACGCTGGATGACCTGGGGCGTAAAGGAGTGGTGATAGCCCATCCCGATGTAGGAGCGATACAGCTGATTCTGAGCGGCGAGACCGCGCAGCGCCTGCAGCACTTCGCGCTCGGTCCGCCCCGGCGGCAGCGCCAGCGGGCGTCGCAACCGGATGTCTTCCGGGATCACGGCGTCGATGAAGGCGTCAAGCGAGTCGTATCCCAACGTCGCCAGCATGCCCCGCGTCTCGTCGGGACTCGGCCCGATGTGGCGGGTCACGAAGCGATCGGCTGGGGCGAGGGAAGCGCGGACCGTCACCATAAGCGGAGTCGCCTGACCTCGTCAGGAAAGGGTGTGAGCGTCACCTGGCGCCAGCACGACGACGCGGGCGCGGCCGCCCACCTGGCGCTTGAACTGCTCCGGATCGGCCTTGATCACGTCCCATGTATTGTAATGCATCGGAATCACCGCGCGGGGCTGTACGAACTCCACGGCGCGTACCGCGTCTTCGACGCCCATCGTGTAGTTGTCGCCGATCGGAACGAGCATCGCGTCCACGCGCCCGGCGAGCAGCTGCATTTCCATGGTGAGGCCGGTGTCCCCACAGTGATACACGGTGCGCCCACCCATCGTGACGACCACCCCGCAGGGGTTGGTCGTAAACTGGCCCGTCGCGTCTCCCTCCACGGCCCCTCCGTGGAACGCGGGCACGAGCTTGACCCGACCGAAGGAGAACTCCCGGGCGCCGCCGATGTGCATGGCGTGCACGGTGGCCCCGCGCTCTCCGCAAAACCGGGCCAGCTCCGCTGTGGCGATGATCGTCGCGCCGTCCCGCCGGGCGATCGGGATCGCGTCTCCCAGGTGGTCTCCGTGACCGTGCGACAACAGCACTGCGTCGATCTTCGGGAGCCGCGCGAGCGGGATGTCGGTCGCGGGATTGCCCGTGAGAAACGGGTCGATGATCACTCGGCGACCGTCGGCTTCGAGCGTGAAGCAGGCGTGGCCGTGGAACGTGAGTGTGAGCATGCCTGACGACGCTATTGCCCGATGTGCTTCTTGTACGCCTCACTGGTCAATAGCTGGTCGAGCTCCGCGGTATTCTTGGCGCGTAGCTTGATCATCCAGCCCGCGCTATAGGGGTCGCGATTCACCAGCGCCGGGTCGCCCTCGAGCGCCTTGTTCACCTCGGTCACCGTCCCCGCGAGGGGCGCGTACAGCTCCGACACGGCCTTCACGGCCTCGATGGTGCCGAACACGTCGCCGCGCGCAAAGGCGGCACCGACCTTCGGCAGGTCCACGAACACCACGTCACCGAGCTCGCCCTGCGCGTAGTCGGTGATCCCGATCTGCACGATGGCGTCGGCGCCGGTCTGCTTCACGTATTCATGTGCTTCGGTGTAGCGCAGATCGGCCGGAATGTTCGCCATGCAGGGTCGGGCTCCGCGGGCGTGAGAGGTCGCGGCGAAGGTTACCGGGGCACCGAACCTCTGTCAAGGCAACGGGTTGGCAGGTGGAAACAGATCGGACCGGGGCGCCAGGCCCGCCGCACCGGGCTCGACCAGGAGCACCCGCCCAGCGCCCCAGGGTCGGAGATCGAGCCGCACCGCGACGGGGTCGGGGTCCTCCGAGAGGGACGTGAGCACGCCCGGACGGCCCGCGTGCGCCCACGCTTGCTCGGCTGCCGCCGCGGCCGTCGCGGTCGCGACGATCGCGTCGGGCGCCGCGGGCTGGCCCAGCGCCCGCTCGATCGCGGCCGCGTCGCCCGTCACGCGGCGGACCGCGAGCCCCGCGTCCGCGTAGCGGGCGGCGATCGGGTTGAGTGTCGGCTGCTCGCGCGGGTCCGCCGCGGCGAGCAGCAGCACGCGCGCGGGTCGCCCTCCCAATGCCGCCACCGCCGCGCGGTGGCGCAGCTCGTCGAACGCCGCGCGGGCCTGTCGCTCGAGCTGCTCCAGCGAGCCCTCGTTCTCGATCACCAAGTCACTCTTCGCCCGCTTGCGCTCGGCGGGCATCTGCGCCGCGATCATCCGGTCGGCCTCGTCGTTCGAGAGCCCGCGCATGGCGCGCAGGCGGGTGCGCCGCAGTGCCACGCTCGCATCTACCAGGACCACGGCATCGAACTGAGTCGGGTCGAGCGCCTCGAAGAGCAGCGGGATGTCGTTCACGACGAGCAGGTCGCCGCCCTCCCGGGCCGCGCGCAAGAGCTCTTCGCGGCGACGACGCACGGCAGGGTGGACGATCTGGTTGAGCGCGTCCAGCGCCGCCTGGTCGCCCATCACTTTGCCCCGCAGCGCCGCCCGGTCGAGGGTCCCGTCGGCAGCCAGGACATCCGCGCCGAAGCGGCCAGCGATCGCAGCCAGGACTTCGCCGCCGGGCGCCTGGGCCTCGCGGACGAGCACGTCCGCGTCGATGATCGTCGCCCCCCAGCGGCGGAACAGATCGACGACGGTGGACTTGCCGGCGGCGATGTTGCCGGTCAGGGCGACGTTTAACATCAGCGGGATGCGGGAGGCGGGATGCGGGATGCGAGGCGGCGCTGGAACCACCCATCTCGCATCTCGCATCCCGCATCTCGGCAGTTACAGCAGCGCAGTCTGCTCTTCATCGGCTTTCGGGACTCTATGACAGTGCCTGCACCTCGCCTCGTACGACTCCCGGCCCCCCACCATGATCGTGGGGCTTTCCCAGAGGGCGGGCCGTCCGTTCACGAGACGCTGGTTGCGGCTCGCCGGGCCGCCGCACACCACGCAAATAGCCTGGAGCTTGTCGACGATCTCGGCGACCGCGAGCAAGGTGGGCATGGCGCCGAACGGTAAGCCGCGGAAATCCATGTCGATCCCCGCCAGCATGACCCGCACGCCGCGGTCGGCGAGATCGTTGGCGGCGGCGACGATCCCGTCGTCCAGGAACTGCACTTCGTCCACGGCGACCACCTCGGTGTCGGATCGCACCGCGCGGATCACGCCCTCGGAGGAATCCACCGGCTCGGCCTCGACCGTGCCACCGTCGTGCGTGCTGACCGAGTAGAGCCCGGCGTACCGGGCATCGAGGTGCGACTTGAAGACCTGGACGCGCTTCTTGGCAATGACCGCTCGCCGAACCCGACGGACCAGCTCTTCGCTCTTGCCGGAGAACATCACGCCGGCGATGACCTCGATCCAGCCGGGGCGGGTGCCGTGGAACATGGGGGTGAAAGGGTAGTTTGGGGGTGGGGATCGGTCAAGGAAGTGCCGCAATCTTGCGGTTTTCCGGGGGATACCCCCATATTGTGGCGGTTTTATGCGGGTTTTCTCGTGCTACCCCGCGAAACAGGCGGAATTCCAAGGGTTTTCACTGCCCTAGACCCTCACAAGGAGACGCCGTGAACAAAGCCGAGCTGACCGCGGCACTGGCCATGCGAACCAAGATGTCGAAGGCCGACGCCGGCCGGGCGATCGAGGCCCTGTTCGACGACAAAGGGATCATCGCCGGAGAGCTGAAGAAGGGCGCAAAGGTCCAGATCACCGGCTTCGGAAACTTCGAAGCCCGCAAGCGCGCGGCGCGCATGGGCCGCAATCCCAAGACGGGCGGGGTCATTCAGATCAAGGCGTCGATCGCCCCGGCGTTCCGTGCCGGCAAGCAGTTGAAACAGGTGGTGAACAAGAAATAACCCGACCGCGTGAGCGTCGGGTTTGTTGTTCACGGGCCGCCCCGCTGGGCGGCCCGTCGGCGTTTCTGAAAACCCTAGGCGGGAAGCGAGAGCCTCAACCCCCGATGACACTGCCGGCACGTCACGGGCTGCGGCGCGCGCCAGCGCGGCGCGAGCTCGAGTGCCTGCTGGGCGCCGCAATCGGGACAGGTGCCGCGCGCGCGTCAGTGGCGAGCTCGACCGTGCCCAGCCGCTGGAAAAACTGCCACACACCGTAGGCGAGGAACGAGGGCACGAGGATGAAGTGCGCCTCGGGGATCAGCACGGTGAGGAGCCCGACCCCCCACCACTTACCGAGTCCCGCCATCGCACGCCGGAAGCGCTGCTCGCGATCGAACGCCTGAAGGGTGACGGTGCCGCGCGTTCCGGCGCACTACCGGTCCCGATCGAGTCGGGCAAGCACGCGACGCCCGCGGATCGTCGTCCCCGTGAGCCCCCGCACGGCTCGGTCGGCCGCCCCGGCTGCCACCTCGACCAAGCTGAATGTCTCGCGCACATCGATCCGACCGATGTCACCCTTCGGCACACCGGCTTCGCGAATCAGCGCGCCGACGAGATCCTTGGCGCTCGCGCGGTCCTTCTTGCCGACCCCGACGAAGACTCTCACCCTTGCCGCGTCGACCGGCCCGGCCAACGTCGCAGCCGGTGTCCCGCTTCCCGCTTCCCGTTGCAACGCGAGTAGGGCCCCCGCGACCTCGGCTGGATCGAACCGCTCGAACAGTGGATCCAGCAGGGCGAGCTCCGCGTCAACGCTGCCGCTCGTCAGGAGCGTTGCCACTCGCTCTCGCAGCGCTTCGGCGCGGTCCCGCGCGCGATCGGCGCCGGAGGCCAGGGCGAGTGGCGTGAGGGTCGCGATCGAGCGGAGATAAGGCAATTGGATCGCGGCGATGCAGACCACAGGCTCGCCGCCCCCCAGTCGGGCGAGCGCAGCGAGCTCGTCGCGGCTCGGGAGGGCGGTGCAGAGCACCACATCCGGTCGTGCCTCGGGTGGTGTGATGGGGCCGCCGTTCCAGACGAACGGCGTCGTCGCGCCCAACGCGTCGAGGGCATCCCGCAGGACGATGGAACGGCGAAACGACGGGACGACCGCGAAGCGGACGCGGCAGACGGGCGGGAGCGGACGACCGGTCTCGTCCACCGAGGGCGTGCCGACCACCAGGGCGCGCCGGGCGTGCCGCTCGAGAAAGTCTCCCAGCAAGGCGGGATTCCAGCTCAACACGATGCGGCGAGCGTCGTGGGTTTCGCCAAGCACGGTGTCGAGCGCCGCGGCGCCGTCACTCTCCGCGAGGGCTTCGGGCCACGCCAGCACCACACTGGTCACGGCGTCGAGCTTGAGCGCGGCGCGCTCAAGGAGTGCGGCCAGGTCCTTGGCCGCCCCCACGAGCATGTCGACGGAGCGCTCCTTCAAGACCCGGCCCGTGCGGCCGAGGCCGGTGACGGCGTGGATGGCGCGGTCCGGCGCCGCGGCGACCCACTCTGCCGCGCTGGCATCGTCCGCACACACCACGAGCACGCGTGGACCGACCCCGGGGCCATGCCCCGGGGTCAGCGGACCAAGCAGCTCCCACAGATCCCGCGCCTGCTCGACTGCCGGCGGGCGTACCAGCACCACCGGCCGGCCGCGCTCCAGCGCGGCCTTCGCGTCTGCTGCCGTCACACGATCCTCGGTTGTCAAAGGGCGGTCCGTCGGGAGGGATGGTAGCGCGTGGTGGAGGGAAAGGCAACGAAGGGTGGGCTCCGGTTGCGTCCCCTTACCTGTTCGGGCTATCCTCCCGCCCATGACACCGGGGTCCGGCCTCTCACCCAACCTGCACCACCTCGAGACCTCTGCGACGATCGCCATCTCGCAGGAGGCGAAGCGGCGCAAGGCAGCGGGGGAGGACGTGATCGACTTGGGGGCCGGGGAGCCCGATTTCCCGACGCCGTCCCTCCCGTCGGACGCCGGCGTTCGCGCCATCCGCGAGGGCAAGACCCACTACCCGGCGAACGAAGGGATCCTCGAGCTGCGCGCCGCTGCGGCGAAGCACTTGTCGCTCCTCTCCGGCGGCCGTCCGGTGAACGCCGACAACATCGTGGTGTCGAACGGCTCGAAGCAATCGCTGTTCAACGTGTGCTTCACCCTGTTCGGCCCGGGCGATGTGGTGGCAATTCCGGCCCCGGCGTGGGTGTCGTATCCGCAGATCGTGTACCTGTCCCGTGCCCGGCCGGTGCTGGTCCCCGGGGAGCCCGAGTGGAGCCTCAAGGTGAGCGTGCGGGACCTCGATCGCGTGGTTCCCGGTGCGCGGGGTCTGATCCTCTGTTCACCGTGCAATCCCACGGGGGCGGTGTATACGCAAGCCGAGATCAAGGCGATCGCGCACTGGGCGCGCGACCGCAAGGTGTGGATCGTCGCCGACGAGATCTACCGCCGCATCCACTACGGCACGGGCCCGTCGCCCTCGTTCCTCGATCTGCCGGACGACTTGCTCGAGCGCGTGGTCGTGATCTACGGGGTGAGCAAGGCCTATGCGATGACGGGATGGCGGATCGGCCTCGCCCTCGCGCCCGGCCCCGTGGCGAAGGCGATGGCAGCCCTGCAGTCGCACACGACCACGGGGGCGAATCACCCCGCTCAGTTCGCCGCCGCCGTGGCGCTCGGCGACGACCAGGTGGAACGGGACGTGGCCCGGATGGTGGCCGAGTTCCGCAAGCGACGGGACGTCGTGGTCGCGCGCTTCCGACAGGAGCTCCCCGGGGTCGAGTTCGTGGAGCCGCTCGGCGCGTTCTACTTCTTCTTCCGGGTGGACTCGTTCGGACGGATCACGGGGACGGAGTTCTGCACCCGGCTCGTGACCACGACCGGTGTGGCGCTCGTGCCGGGCGCCGCGTTCGGAGACGATCGCTACGTGCGGTTGTCGTACGCGGCCTCCTTGGACAACATCCAGAAGGCGCTCGACCGGATCATCGGGTTCGCGAAGAAGCTCGCTGACTAGAGCTTCGCGGCTCGCTGGCTCAGGACCTCCACGCCCGTCGCCGTCATCACGCAGTCGTCTTCGATCCGCACCCCGAACCTCCCAAGCTGATAGATCCCGGGCTCGATCGTGAACACCATGCCGGGCTCGAGGCGCGTCTTGTTGCCTTCGACGAGGTACTCGGGCTCGTGGCCATCCATGCCGAGCCCGTGGCCGAGGCGGTGCGTGAAGAACGGTCCGTAGCCCGCGGCGGTGATGACCTTACGCGCGGCGCGGTCCATCTCCTCGCACGGCGTGCCCGGGCGCCCCAGCTCCATCGCGGCGGTCTGGGCGTCGTGCACCACGTTGAACACCTTGCGGAACTCCTCCGACGGGCGGTCGCCGAACCAGATGGTGCGCGTGATGTCGGAGGTATAGCCGCCCACGCGGCAGCCGCAGTCGATCAGCACCACCGTTTCGCGCTCGAGCTTGGGCCCCGCGGGACCGCCGTGCGGTAGCGCGCTCGACGGGCCGAACTGCACCAGCCCGCCGCCCGGCGCGCCCCGCTGGTCCATTTCCCGCGACAACGCTTGCGCGACCTGAACCTCGGTGGTGCCGACCGCGAGCTGGGCGAACGTCGCGGCCATGGCGTCCAGCGTGATGGCGATGGCGCGGCGCAGCAGGGCCACCTCTTCGGGCGACTTGATGACACGCAGACGATCCGTCACGGGCCCTGCGTCCACGAACTTCCAGCCCGGGAGCGCACGCCCCAGCCGCAAGAACGTTTGGTACGTCGTGGACGACTCGAGCGCGATGGTGCCGCCCCTCGATCCCGGCGTGAGCGGGCGGACCGTTTCGCGCACCAGGGCATGGGGGTCCTCCTGCTCTTCCCAGCCGTGCAGCTCGGTGACGATGCTGTGGCGCTTGATGCGCTCCACCTCGAACGACGGGCAAACGATGGCCGGCGCGCCCACGACCGGCAGGAGCAAGGCGATCAGTCGCTCGCTCCGCCCCGGGTTGTAGCCGGTGAGGTACTCGTAGTTGGTGCTGGGCGTGGCGATGAGGAGGTCGAGCCCGCGGGCCTTGAGCTCGCCCCGGGCCCGGTCGAGACGGCGGGCAAAGACCTCCGGGGAAAGGGAGGGTTGTTGGGCGCCACTAACGGTCGAGCCTCGATTCCGCATTCCGAATTCCGCATTCCGCATTGGGTACGCCGCCGCAACCGTCCCGGCTGTCACGAGAAACTCCCGCCGCTGCATCGTCCTAGCTCCTCCTTAGAGTGCGGCCTATATTACCCGCCCTCCGCGGAGGCTGGAAGGCGGGTTCCTGATGCAATTCGAAGCACGGATCGAGCCGCTCACGGGCAAGCTGCCCAAGGTCAGCTATCGCTGGGACCCGGAGACCGACATCCTCTCCGTCGCCTGCAAAGGCACCGGGAAGACGACGGGTCTCAACGGGACGGTGGACCTGGAAGGCGGCGACGGCTCGTTCGTCGTGATCGACGTCGCCGGCGGCTGCATCCATGGGGTGGACGTCGTCACGTGGCCGGACGACATCCGCACGCGCGACGATCTTCCGATCCCGGAGCCTGCCAAGGACGGACGCGTCGTGTTCCCCGGCCGCAAGTCGCAGCCGCGAGTCGCGGCGGTGGAGGTGGACACCGCGCTCACGGTGGAGAAGAATCAGAACGAATCGGTGCTCCACATCCGCGTGGGGCGCCAGCGGGTCGCCAGCGTCGTACGCGTGGCGGACCTGCTGCTAGTCGAGGTGGACAAGAACTCTCGCCTGGCGGGCCTGTGGTTTCTCGACGTGCCGCCGTTCCCGAACGTCGAGGCGACGGCCTAAAGGAGGGTCGAGGCGACGGCCTAAAGGAGGATGGAGGAGGTTGGTGGAGATCGGAGGAGGTTGGTGGAGGCTGATTGCGGCGTAATGACTCTCCACGCGTTAAACTGGTCCCACCGTCCTCCACGCTCCGCGTATTCTGGAGCGTATGTCGCGGTACGAAAAACTTCACGCGTGGCGCGAATGCCACGAACTCGCCCTGGCCGTCTACCGGGTCACAAAACGGTTCCCCGATGATGAGCGCTACGGACTCACCTCACAGACGCGCCGCGCGGCGTTCTCTGCTGCCGCGAACATCGTCGAAGGATCTGCACGCCGCAGCACTAGGGAATTTCGTCGGTTCCTCGACATCTCCCTCTCCTCATTGAGCGAGGTCGGATACGCGCTCCGATTCGCCTACGAGGCAGGCATACTGACCGAGGAGGACTGGCCTGGCCTGAGCGACCTCCAAAGCCGCGCCCGGTTTCTCACCTGGCAACTCTACCGAGCCCTTGGTCGGTGACAACCTCCCCTAACCTCCCCTAGCCTCCCCTAGCCTCGCCTAACCTCCCCAACTCCACCAACCTCCTTCCCGCCGTAGATTTCATCGCCATGTCCGATCAGCTCCCCCGCCTCGGCGGTCTCTCGGAGCCCGAGAAGTACGAGCGCCTGGTGGACCGAGTCCCTGGCGTGTGGTGGAGCGACGCGGGGCCGTTCGCCGGGCTGCACGAGCTGAACGCAGTGCGGGTCGAATACTTCCGCCGTGTGTTCGGCGGGTTCGGGGGGAAGCGCGTCCTCGACGTGGGGTGCGGCGGGGGCATCCTCGCCGAGACGCTCGCCGCCGAGGGGGCGACGGTGACCGGTATCGACCCGTCGGAGAAATCGCTTGCGGCGGCGCGCGAGCACGCTCGACGGTCTGGACTGACCATCGACTACCGCCGCGGCACCGCCGAGGACTTGGGCGGAGCCGCCCTCGAAGGGACCTTCGACCTCGTATTCGCAGTGGACGTGCTGGAGCACGTCGACGACCTGGAGCGCACCATCGCCGGCATTGCCCGTGTGCTCGCGCCCGGTGGCGGGCTCGGTTTTCTGACGCACAACCGCACGATCGCCGGATTCCTGCAGGTCGTGTGGGACGAGGAGTACGTGCAGCACACCATGCCCGAGGGGTTCCACGACTTCGCACGCTTCATCACGCCGGCGGACCTGAGCGACGCGCTCGCTCGCCACGATATGGTGGTACAGGAGGTGAAGGGCGTCGAGCGGGCGGGCGACGGTACCGGCCGGCGAGTGCTCACCGACGATCTGAGCGTCACCTACCTCGGCTGGGCCCTCCGGACGCGCTGAGGGTGTCGCGCTCCTGGGTCGAGGCGATCCTCGCAGCGGGGGTGGTGCCGGCCTCCTACGTCCCCGAGGCGAGCGTCGGCCGCACCGATCTCGAGGAGTTCACCGGTGCCGAGCCGGTGGAAGACCCGGAGCTGCGGGTGCACTCACTGGCCGGGGAGCGCCCACTTGCGCCCGCCGCCGTCGGTTTTCTCGATGGCATCGAGCAGTGGCGGGTGGTGGGGTACGCCGGCGTCACGCCGATCGTGCGGGCGCACGTCGCCGCTGCGATCCGCCTCCGGGGGGCCGATCGCCGCCCCCGCACGATCGCTGAAGCCGCAGAGGAGCTCGCCATCACCCGGCTCGACCACTTGCCCGCAGCCGTGCGGTCGGCGCTCGAGGGAGCGGCGGTCCGCGTCGTCGAGATCTCCGCCGAGGACGCCGGCCAGCCTGCCCGCGCCATACCGGCGGCGCGGATCGAGGTGCAGAGGGCGCGTGCCACACTCGAGCGGCGCCTCGCGGAGCGGCAGCTCTCGAGGCTCGGCGCCGACGAGTGGCTGGTCGTGGATGGGGTGCTCTCCGATTCGCCCACGCTGTCCGCGCACCCCCGCGCGGTGGGTGTCGTCAAGAGTCACGGCGCCGAGTACTTCGTAGGCCCGGAGCTCGAGCGCGCGTTGACCCTGCCCGCGGTCCACCGCACCAGCGTGTTCCGGCCGAAGAGCCGCGGCGCGCGGCGCGAGATTCACTCCTGGTATCTCCGGCTGTGGCCTTGGGAGGGGAACGACCTCTTGTACGGCCTGCTGCGGGTGGAAGCGCGCGCTCATCCCGACACGGTCGCGCTCGCGTCCCGGCTCTCGACGTGGCTCGTGGATGAGCGCGCGCCGCTCGCGACCCCCGACCGCCGGTGGGATCGGTTACTTTACCCTATCCATGACGTGGAGACCTACTTGAGAGCGCGCGCCCCGCGCGACCTCATCTCGCATCCCGCCTCCCGCCTTCCGAGGACCGGGTCGTGATCGATCGACGCGATCCTCCCCCCGTCGGTCGCGTCGTCGCCACCGAGCAGAAGCCCGCGACGCCGCACCAATTCCACTTCTGGACCGCGAACCAGACGAGCATCGGGATCGGAGCGATCGTCAAGGTCGAGGAAGCCGGGAGCGGGGAGCAGGGAGCCGGCCGGGTCGTGTACGGCGTGGTGACCGACGGGTTTGCGTACTCCGACCTGGCGACTCCGCTGCACGACGTGGTGGGCGCCGAGGGCGACCCGGCGAGGGCCGCAGACAGTCCGACCGTCCGGCAGGAAATCCGCTTGTGGACGGCGGCGGTGCTGCGCCAGCAGCCCGAGGAGCCGCTGCAGCCGGTCCCGCTCGGGCAGGTGCACGTCGCGAGCGACCTCGACGTCGCGCAGGCGCTGCGCATGGACACGTATCTCGGCGGAGCACAACCCACCGCGATTCCTGTGGGCCTCTACACGTCGGGTGGGCTCGAGGCACCGGTCTATCTGGACGCCGATTTCCTGCTCGGACCGGAAGCCGCGCACTTGAACATCTCCGGCGTGTCCGGGCTCGCCACCAAGACGAGCGCGGTCGAGTTCCTGCTCGGCTCCATCTTTCAGCATTTTCCGCAGCACAAGGGGCGGGTCGCGGCGGTGTGCTTCAACGTGAAGGGTCCCGACCTGTGCTTCCTCGATCAGCCCGGTGCGCTTCAGGACGAAGACCGTCGTCGCTACGAGCGGCTTGGCGTCCGGGCGCAGCCGTTCGAGGGGGTGCGCTATTACGCCCCCTTCAAAGCCGACGGCGTGAACCTGAACACGCTGCGCACGCACCCGGACTTGGTTGGCGACGTGGAGCCGCTGGTCTGGGGTCTGCGCGAGGTGCTCGACTACGCCGAGGTCCTGCTGAACCGCGACGACATCGATGCGAAGGCGGACGCCTTCATCGATTTCCTCTCCGATCGCGTCGTGGACAAGGAGTTCGACGACGGGTTCGGCGGGGCGCATCGCGTGGTCACCTTCGCCGACCTGGAGCGGTTGTTCCGGTCGATTTTCGACGGCCTGGAGCTCGGGGGAGGCCGTGGCGATACCTGGCGCACGCACCACATCGCGACGATCCGGAAAGTGCGCAATCGCTTGTCGAACATCTCCACCCGCTGCAAGGGCCTCGTGACCGACGACGGCCCGTCGAACGATCTGCCGTGGGGCCGGTTCGAGGACCGCGCCGTATACGTGGTCGACGTGGCCAACGTCGATCCGCTGGGCCAGGATCTCGTCTTCGCGCGCGTCGTGTCGAAACTGCGCGAGCACCTGGAGCGCCGCGACTTGGGCGTCGACGCCGTCGTCGTGTTCGTCGACGAGTTGAACAAGTACGCGCCGGGCGACGGCCCCGAGACGTACGTGAAGAAGATGCTGCTCGATATCTCCGAGCGCGGGCGTTACCTTGGCCTGGTGTTGTTCGGCGCCGAGCAATTCCGCTCCCAGGTGCACCGGCGCGTAGTGGGGAACGCGGGCACCATCGTGTTCGGTCGCATGGACTCGGACGAGCTCGCGACGCCCGGCTACCAGGTGCTCTCGCCGGCCACCAAGATCAAGCTGGCCACGCTCCCGATTGGGGAGCTGATGCT